>QQUL01000156.1 GCA_008501565.1 Armatimonadota bacterium | reverse complement strand
GACAGAGACCATCCACCCATGAGGTTGCCGACACCGGCTGCGATCGACACGACACCGAGAAGTCGGGCGGTTGACCCGGTTCCGAGGCCGAGCTCCTCTGTGAATACGGGAAGAACCGGTGCAAGCAGCGACTCACCGAGGGTCACCGAAACGTACGCGACCATCACGATGGTGAAGGCATATCCGGGGTTGAACGCTCTATTTTGTTGCTGCGCAGGGTCAACGTTTGACAAGCACTCCACTCCTGATATCCTCTGTTGGATATTGTATCCACATTGAGGAGTGAATCGTGTCGAAGCGAGTTGTGGTCATCGGCGGGGGCTGGTCAGGTGCCGCGGCGGCACATGCGGCGTACATGGCTGGCGCTGATTCAGTCGTCCTCGTTGAACGTACCGACTACCTCCTCGGTACTGGGCTCGTCGGAGGAATCATGCGCAACAACGGTCGCTTTACAGCGGCCGAAGAGATGATCGCCATGGGTGGCGGTTTGATGTTCGAGATCTGTGACGAGGTCTCCATCCACAAGAACTTCGACTTCCCGGGTCACAAGCATGCGTCGCTGTACGACGTGACTGCGATCGAGCCAGCCGTCAACAAGGCGCTGGTCGAGGAGGGCATCGAGGTCAAGCTCATCCATCGGGTCACAAAGATCAACATCTCAGATGGCTCGATCAACTCGATCCATATGGAGAACGGCACCGTCATCGAGGGTGATGTCTTCATCGACACGACCGGGACGGTCGGGCCCCAGAAGAACTGCACCCGCTATGGATCGGGCTGCGTCATGTGCATCGTCCGATGCCCCACGTTCGGACCGCGAACCAGCATCTCGGGGCTTGCAGGTGCGGTCGACCGGAACGGTTTCCGCAAGGATGGCGAGATCGGTGTCATGAGCGGGTCATGCAAGTTGAGCAAGGACTCCCTCTCCCCCGAGTTGTCACGAAAGCTTTCCGAAACGGGAATCGTCATGGTGCCATTTCCGGAGAAGACCGCCGAGAAGATGTATTCCAAACTCGGTGCCAAGGCTTGTCAGCAGTACGCGCTTCCCGAATACGCGGACAACATCATCCTGCTTGACACCGGCCAGGCAAAGATGATGACGTCATATGTGGACCTTGATGACCTCCGTACGATTCCCGGATTCGAACAGGCTCGCTACGAAGATCCGTACTCAGGTTCGCTTGGCAACTCGATCCGGTATCTCGACGTCACGACGCGTGACAACACGATGAAAGTCGAATGCGACGTCGACAACCTGTACTGCGGTGGAGAGAAGGCAGGGCTGCTTGTCGGCCACACCGAAGCCATTGTCACGGGAACCCTTGCCGGTCACAACGCGGTACGTCAACTTGCCGGTCGGGCTCCGATCGAGATCCCTCACGATCTCGCGACAGGCGACGCCATCTCGCATGTGCGATCCGAGATGGACAAGCCTGGCGGCATGTCCCAGAAGTACACCTTCTCGGGCTCCGTGTTCTTCGAGCGGATGAAGGAACGGAATCGGTACACGACCGACATCGACCTCATCCAGAAGCGCGTCGAATCCACCGGTCTGAATGACGTCTTTTCCAGGTCAGTCGTCTGAACGTGTCCGCCGTTGACAAGGCTCAGGCCGCAATAGACAAGTACGGGTTGGCTGACTCTTCGTCGGGCGTGTTCGCCGGACAGTGGCTCGAGGCGCGAGGCGAGGTGTTCACGTCCGATGATCCAACCACAGGCAACCCGATCGGTGACGTTGTCGGAGGATCGACGGAAGACTACGAACTCGTGGCCACCGCATCCCTTGCCGCCTTCGAGAGATGGCGGATGGTTCCCGCACCCCAAAGGGGGGAGTTCGTCCGGTTGATCGGGGTCGCCCTTCGTGAACACAAGACAGACCTGGGAACGCTCGTGAGCCGCGAGACCGGGAAGGGCCTCGCGGAGGGACTCGGCGAGGTTCAAGAGATGATTGACGTGGCCGATTTTGCCGTCGGACTTTCCCGTCAGCTCTACGGCCTGACGATGCCCTCAGAACGGCCGGATCACCGTCTGTTCGAGCAATGGCATCCGTTGGGTCCCGTTGGTGTCATCACGGCGTTCAACTTCCCGGTGGCTGTTTGGGCGTGGAATGCCCTCATCGGTGCCGTGTGCGGTGACACGATCATCTGGAAGCCGTCACCGATCACACCGCTGTCAGCGGTCGCGGTGACGAAGATTGTCAATGAAGTCATGGCTGGGAGCGGCCATGAGGCCGTCTTCTCTCTGGCTCTTGGTGGAGTCGACGATGTGGGGGACGCTCTTGTCAATGATCCACGGGTGCCTCTCATCTCTGCAACCGGATCGTGCCGAATGGGTCGCGAGGTCGGCGTGGCTGTCGCTCGACGCCTTGGCCGTTCGCTGCTTGAACTTGGTGGCAACAACGCCGTCATCGTTCTGCCTGATGCCGATCTCGAACTTGCTGCTCGCGGTGCAGTGTTCTCTGCCGTTGGAACCTCCGGCCAGCGTTGCACGAGTCTCAGACGGCTTCTGGTGCACCGCTCGATCTCTTCAGACATGGAGAAGCGCCTCGTCAATGCGTACCAAGGAATCTCGATTGGTGATCCTCTCGACGAGAACGTCCTCATGGGTCCCCTCG
>QQUL01000019.1 GCA_008501565.1 Armatimonadota bacterium | reverse complement strand
ACCCATGCACTCTTGGCTGCAAGCATGATCGCGGCGAAGAGCCCAACGGCGACGATTGCTGTCATGATCCGCTGACCGGGAATCCGCGGCCCGTACGCGTTCGGAGCGTCGATCCCGATCATCATCAGGACGAACAGGAACAGCGTCATCACGGCACCGGCGTAGATGATGACCTGGACAGCGGCTACGAAGTGGGCATCCAGGAGCACGTACATCACCGCGATCGCAAACATGGCTGCCAGCAGTCCAATCACCGAGTACACGGGGTTGGGTGCTGACAACATCGTGATCGCTCCAACGAGAGCGACGAGTGCGAATATCCCGAAGACGAGTACCTCAGCCATCGTCTGGCTCCTCGTCCCCGGTCGACTGATCGGTGCCGGACTGTCCGACTTCGGCCGGAAGGTCGCCAGTTCGTGCCGAAGGACTCCACGCAACAACGCCCTCGTATTCCACTCGACCCGACGGCGATGTTGCACGCATCCAGCCGTCACCCATCCTGAGTTCTTCGAGATTGGTGAAGGGACTGGACTCATGCGGAGGATGGTTCGGTGTCCCGTCAGGTTCCACGAGCAGCTCTGCCTTCATGTAGATGGCATCGTCGCGGTTGGTGACCGAGAACTCGAAGAGGTGTGTCATCGTGATCGCCTGCGTGGGACACGCTTCGACGCACATGGCGCAGAAGATGCAGCGGAGCATGTTGATCTCATAGACGAATCCGAACCGTTCGCCGGGGCTGACCGGGTTGTCCGGCGGATTGTCCGCACCCCGGACGTAGATGCATTCAGCTGGGCAGACGCCCGCACACAGCTCGCAACCGATGCACTTCTCCATGCCGTCGGCGTATCGGTTGAGCGTGTGTCTGCCGTGGAACCGTTCGGGTTTGACTCGCTTCTCCTTGGGATACTGGCGGGTCACAGGCTTCTTGCGGGCCTGTCGAAGGGTCATTGCGAATCCCTTGAACGGGCCCAGTGCGTCTGAAATCCAGCTCATCGGTAACTCCTCATGACCACGGCGCCCCAAAGTCTCTGAACCCGAACGCGACGGCGCACACGATGATCCAGGCGAGGGAAACGGGGATGAGACGCTTCCACCCGAATTCCATCAGATGGTCGTACCGCATCCGCGGCATCGTCGCTCGCACCCACACGAAGAAGAACACGAGCGCCCACGTCTTGACGAGGAAGTAGACGACCGGAAGCATCCACTGGATGATCGTTGGAGCGCCACCTGGTACCGGACCGCCCCATCCCCCCAGGAACAGCGTGACGGTCAACGCCGAGATGTTGAACACATTCATGTATTCGGCGAGGAAGAACAACGCAAATGGCAGCCCGGAATACTCGGTGTGATAGCCCCCCACGATCTCAGACTCCGCTTCGACGAGATCGAAGGGTGTGCGATTCGTCTCAGCGAATCCAGCGATGAGGAAAATGACGAACGATGGCACCAGCGCAACATTCCACGCAGGAATGAACGACCCGAATGTTCCCTGTTGCACGTTGACGATCTCGGCGATCGATGTTGAACCTGCCAGTAGGACGACGGGGACGAGGGCGAGCCCCATGGCCGCTTCGTACGAAATCATCTGTGCGGCGGACCGGACCGAACCGAGCAACGGATACTTCGAGCCAGAGGACCAGCCGGCAAGTGCAATGGCGTACACCGCTACGGATGACATTGCCAGAACGTAGAGCAAGCCGATATTGAGGTCCATCACCTGGAGCGTGTAGACGGTTCCGTTTATCTCGATCGGTGCTCCGATCGGAATGACGAGAAAGATCAACAGCGCCGGGATCAGAGCAGCGATCGGCGCAAGGACGAAGATGCCGAATTCGGCCTGTGTCGGCCTGATCGCCTCCTTGAAGAAGGCCTTTGCGCCGTCGGCGAGACTTTGGAGGATGCCAAAGGGCCCAGCGCGGTTTGGGCCAATGCGGTTCTGGAGATCGCTGACCCACTTGCGTTCTGCCCACACGAGGAGGAGAACCGTGAGGAGAAGAAAGGCAAAGGCAATGACAACCTTGATGGCGGCTTCGAGGAAGACGCTCATGTTGCCTCCCTCACTGCCTCGACCGTAACCGCCGGTACCGCGGGAATCCCCTTGGTGTCCACCTGGTTGAACGGCACCACAACGGATCCCTGTGCCACCTGCGCATCGAGGGACACGATGAATGTGTGTGCTCCCGCCACGAGGACGGAATCGCCGTCGGCCACCGCGATCGTCGCGGCGTCCTTCGGGTTGAGCCGCGCCACGACCGGATTCACGAGACCTGCGACGGAGGGCGCATGACGGGTCGTGACCCCATCGTCGTAGAGCGATTGGGGCATGTGGAGGGTGAAGCGGTCGGTGACCACAGGGACCGACCTGTCCGTTGGAATGTAGCCAAGCGGCTGCGTGGCACCTTCCACCGGAACCACAACACCTGTTCCATCAGTGGCAAATGTCAGGTAGTCAGCCGTGATACCGGCATAGGCCGGAGCCACCGTCGAGATTTCCTTTGTCACGGCACTCACTACGAACGCCTTGAGGTCCGCCCCCATGGCCGATGCAATGTCGTTGAGGGCGAAGGCGACGGACCGTGTCTGGCCTGGCGACGGCAGTGCCCCGAGGACGGCCTGCAAGCGG
>QQUL01000243.1 GCA_008501565.1 Armatimonadota bacterium | reverse complement strand
CGAAGAGGGCAAGACAGCATCGACGTTGTCTGATCCGCCACGTGAGCGCAACGAAATGGTGACTGCAACGATTGAATGGTACCGAACAATCGAGGACGAGATAGCGCGGTGTATGGCCGGTCGAGGGTTCGAATATGTGCCCCATGTTTCTCAACGAACGATCGACAATGTCCGCACACAATACGAGGAGCCTCTGGTTGAGGTCCAGACGGGTACAGAGAGTCGCTTTTGGGCGCCACTATTCCCGATGGAATCGAGCCCCGGGTCAGTAGCCATGCTGGAAGAACGGATGGAGAAAGCAGGCGAGACGGGATTCGGCCTCTCCTTCGAATTGACACCGAGCACTGCGGCGCTTCAACCAATCGACAACACTGCCGAAGATCCGAACAGCGCTATTCGCCGTTCGTTGACTGAAGCTGAGGCGGACGAATACTGGCGTGCCCTTCAGGGGTTCGCAGCCGGAGATTTGGACGGCACAAACGAACCATCGGGACCGGCGATTGACAACGCCTGTCTAGAGACAGCCCGACGCCTCGCAGGCCCAATGCCGCAGGTGTCGACCCCATTCGACGGGATCGACACTGACCGCCTCTTCACCATAGGAGAGGAGGTATTCCGTGCCGTCCATGCTGACCCCAGGATGGACGCTGCCGAAACCGAACGAGTGACCTGTCTGGCCAACCACGGATATCCAGCCGACCCATACTCGTTCATCGTGACACTCCTTAGGAGTGAGGTTGAATCGGCCACGAGCAGTTCACCGGGAACCGTTGAGGAGAACACGGGGCACAAAGAGGCTGACCTCGCGCGTGTACTCGGGTTAGATCGATTGCGGCAACTTCAAGCAGAAGAAATCGGAGCAGCGTCCGCTGCGATTGAATGCTCGTTCGACTATTCCAGCGTCGAGCGAGAACTAATCGCAGAATATGAGCAGGAAGCCTTGATCGAGAACCCAGACATCGCTTCCGCTCTCTCCCAGGATGGTTAGATACTTTGCTGCGCTATTGCCAGCACCGGCGCGAAGCAGACATGAACTGTGCGGTGCAATATCACACCCACAACTACAACTATCGCTACGTCTACGGTTCGTTTCCCTCTGGAACGGGCGAACAGACATCGTGGAAAGAGGACTTCTACAACTTCGGCATCGTTTACCAAGGCGAATACTACGTATCGAAGTACTGTCCCTAGTCACTGTCAGGAGCGACACTTGTGATTGGGAGACGCAGCCCAATCGTTGCGATGGCGGTCGCGGTATTGGTAGTTGGCTGTGGGCCAGCGTCCGGCCCTCCATCATTCGACTTCGACGACGTTGCACTATTCGGTGGTCTTGACACTCGTGCCGTTGTTCTTGAGCAAGAGGAGGGAGATTCCAGGTGCATGGCTGCGGAGGGGTTTGAGTTCGATCTTGCCTGTGTGGCACCACATTCGACGGAACTTTCTGATATCGCGGCGCAGTTCGAACGCCCGTTGACCGGTGATACCGAGAGCTACCTCACCTACCTTTCGGAGCTAGCGGAGGTCTATGGAACCCGATAAGCACAAGAAGCCGTACGGTGAACGTGTGCCGACGACGCCTGCTTGGCTGTTGACTTTTGTGCTCTTGGTCACCCTCGTGGCGTCCGGGTGTGAAACCGGAGGGGCCAAGGGGCAGGAATCGACAGTTGGCGACGGGGAGGATCCGCCGGTGTCAAGGACGGTTGGCTCTGTCGGGTTTGCCGAGACGCTCATTGATTGGCACTGGGCGGTCGAAACGGAAACGGCACGGTGCATGGCTGAACGCGGTTTCGAGTACGAGCCGTACGTTCCACAACCGATGATCGACGGTATCCGCGCGCTGTACGGCGAGAACCGGATCGAGGTCAAGCCGGATGTCGATGACTATTGGGCGCCGCTGCTACCGATGGAGTCGAGTCCCGGGTCGCTGAATCAGGAGGAGGAGATTCTGGCGATGGCTCACCGAACGGGGTTCAACATCTTCTTCGAACCTGAATCGCTTCGACCGTCACCCGCCGACGATGGCGATGACAATCCGAATGCCGCGACAGTTGCTGCCCTTGGGAGCGAGGAAGCGGCTGAATACCACAGGGCGATGCAAGGTTTCACAGTGGAGGATCTCGACAGCGCGAACCAGCCGACCGAGGAGCAGCTCGAGAACTCGTGTTCTCAGATCGGAAGGAACCGTGCTGGACCTGAACCTCTACCTCCTACGCAGCTCGACGCTGTCGACATCGAGAAGCTCAATACTCTCGGTGACGAGGTGCACCGGCTTGTGAACACAGACCCGAGATTGGATGCGGCTGAGGCTGAGCGCGTGGCGTGCCTCGCCGATCAGGGGGTCCCTCCCGACCCGTATGGGTACGTCCTCAGTCTCCTCCGCTCAGAACTCGAGCGAGTAACGGGCGATCCAAGAGGCACCATTGAGGGCCAGGGCACCGAGCCCGGCATGGCCGAAGCGTTCGGGGTTGAACGGCTACGCGAACTCCAGCAGGAAGAACTCGTCGCCGCTATTGCCGGAAACGAGTGCGCGATGGCGAGGACCCAAGTCGAACGCGAACTCATCACTGAATATGAGCAGCGGATCCTTGCGGAGAACCCAGACTTCGCCGCTCTCCTCGACCATGACCAATAGCCGGATGGGCTCCGAAGGGCATTCGGCAAACATGGTGGGATCCGGGCGGTGAGTCCGGGAACCCAAAACCGGATATGCGCGAAGTGGTAGGTGAGAGGGCCCAACGAGGTCCGGCGAACCCAACAGGAGGCAGCGACATGATCCGTCCATTCAGAACAAATGATTACAACAGAGGATTCTGATCTCCCTGGTGGTGGCGACCTTGCTTGCATCGATCCTTGTGTTGATCATGCCGCGACAAGCCGAGGCTGCGTGCACAGGAACGACCTCGTGGTGGAGCGCAACTGCCTGGGGCAAGGAAGACTCGCGCTGGGTCACAACATGCGATGGCTGAACGATTACTACGGCAGAGTCCAGGACATTCTCAGCGACGGGCATCGAGTCCGTATCAAGGCGTTGCCCAACAACAATACTTTCTACTCGGGATTGTCCAGTGATGCTTGGGTGAATTACGACTACAACGATTCCGACAGTTGGACTCAGTTCCGGCTTGAGAAGGTCAGGGTCTCCGACAGCGCCTTGACGGCATGGGGTACATGGGGTGTCAATCGAGGCTTCTGAACCCATTGGAAAATGTGCGTCCGATCTTGGATGTGATCCGTGTCAGGTTCATTTCCGAGATCGGGCCGCGTGCAACGAGTTGCGTTTCTCGTGGAGCCGAGAGACTGGAAGCTCAACGGGACCGCGGAGGGAGCCGAACCAATGGCCAAACTGACAACCGCCCTGGTGGTGGTCACACTGATGGCGGTGCTAGCTACCGGTTGTACCACGGCGGGGACATCCAACGACGTCACCGGACAACCGGACACACCAGCCCAAGACGGACCGGCCGCGAGCCAAGATCCCGGTTCCGGATCGATCGACGACAACGGTGAAGATGGCGAGGATGTGCCCGATGAGTCTCCGATAGGCGCCGCTGTCACCGAGGTCGCCGGGTACACCGAGATCGATGTGAGTACTGCAGTGAACAATGCCCGTTTTGACAGCATCATTGGTTGCATGACCGAACAGGGCTGGGATTACGGATACGACGATCTTCCCGAGGCGGGACCCTCTACCGGGGAGATCAGCTATTTCGGTACCCAGATCCAGTACTACCTCGATGAGCTTGATCGAGCACAACGCACCGAGTCGGAAACGAGTACGGGTGACGATACCGAACCCGATTCGGATCCGCGCGCTTCGACCGAATTCAGTCAGAACGAGTTCGATTGCTGGGTGCAGGCCGAGGACCGGTATCCCGATCCTCTCCAGGCACTCTGGCTCTGGCTCGCCGATGAAACCGAAGATCTCGACACGGAGGTCCGCCAGGATCCCAGAATCGCGGCAGCACGAGAGGCAAGCGAGCGGTGCTTCGCGATGTCGGGATACGATACATCGATTGAGGATGCGGCCAACCTATTCAACGGTCTCGCCAATGACGTCTGGGAACGCTTCAGGGCGGAGACGATCTCGGCCGATGAGGCGCGTACCGAACTTCTCGACATCCAGGTTCGCGCCGACGAAGTCGAGGACACCGTTGCATCGTGTGACGCGCCGAATGCCCAAGTGCAAGGGGAGGTCCGGGCAGAATACGAGCAAGCGTTCCTCGATGAGAACGGGGACAAGATCGCACTCATCGCTAAGGACTACGCAGAGCTGCTCAAACCGTATCTCGAGTTTCTGCAGACTCAATAGAGCGTCAGCACGCATGACCGCCGACGATCGGGAGCGAGGTACGTCAACCTGTAGCAAAGGCTCGTAGTAGGGCGCGGGTTGGAGTACTCATCGTCGATCCGAACATCGGGTTCTTTCACACCTTTGAGTCGGGCAGCCGGTTCCGAACCTTGTTCCCGGGTGTGGCTTGGTTGCTTTGCGGGTGTCGATGATGTGGTCTCGCATCTTGGGAGTGATCTACCGAACCGACGTCGTTCTCTCAGAGCTGGGCCAAGAGGGAAGTCTCTCGGGAACAAGATGTCGGGCTCACGCGAATAGGACGTGAGAGCGCGACGCGACAACCCGGGAAGGGCAAGAAATATGCGAGTTGGACTACAGAGGAGAACTGGGACTCCATGGGCACGAGCTGGTCGGAGACTGACCTTGGTGGTGGCTGGAGCCGTGACGGTTGCGATGGTGCTCGCGATTGGTCCGGTCCTCGGCCACGACTATCAAGGATACGGATACAGCTATAGCCCGCCAGCTGGGTGCACCTCCGGGCGGCTGTGCGTGTTGGGACGTATGCAACGTTCGAGGGCACCAATGCCGATTGGGACTGCTGTTCCAGTGCGAGGAACAATGATGAATCGGCGTACAACAACGGTACGACCGGCAGGACGGTGAAAGTCTTCGCTCACCAAAGCTGGGGCGGTGACACACTCTACTGCCTAAGGACCGGCCACGGGCTGTCGTATCTTGCAAACATTGGTTCCGGTCACGCCAATAACGGCGAGTCGAACCAATGGCAGTGGAACGGATGCTGACGACCACGGTTGGGCGGCTCGCGGCACTGGGCTCTCATGGAAGACGGCCAAGAACGTTGTTGGCACTATTGGCTATGACACTGCTCTTGGTTGCATGCACCAGCCAAACCTCCGGCACATCGAACAGACCAGTGGAATCCACCTCTGAAGAGGCTGCCACCTCCACCAGTGTCACAACAGACGCTCCGAAGCCAAGTTTTGTAGGCATATCGACTCGGTTGGTTGCTGACGATGCCAGGTTCTTGCTCGTGGCTCAGCAGACATTGATCGCCAGGTGCATGGAGGAACGTGGCTTCTTGTACATCATCCCTGAGATCCCCGAGGATCCGTTCGATCAGCCTGATCGGCGTTGGACCGTCGTGGTTCCTGAAACCGCTGCGGAAACCGGATACGGTCTTTACGCGCGGCTCGTGCCACCCGCGGAAGGTGACGATCCTTCCCAAGGATTCCAGAATGGGGTCTCGGACTTTGAGGGCGATATGCCCCCGGGGACGGACACCGGAGACCCCCATGGCGACTATCTGAACACCCTGTCCGAAGACGAAATGCAAGCGTGGATGGCAGCACTGACCGGGACGGCGGATCACGCAACCGTTGTGCCAGGCGAAGGCGAAGGCGGAGGTGACGCCTTCATTTTCACGGACGGCTGCGTCGCGCAGGTCGAGGGTGCCCTCTATGGGGACGTTGTTGCGCTTCTCAAGACCGACCAACTGATCGCACAGATTCGCGGCGAGCAGAGCGAACGCGTCGCCTCCGATCCTCGGTTCGGCGAGGCCAAGAGAGAATGGTTCCGATGCATGAGCGCAGAAGGCTTCGATGTCGAAACGTTCGGCGGCGGCTACGACCTTGCACAGTCAGGCTACGAAGAGCTGCCACTCGAAGAGGCCCGCGTGTTTGAGATTGAGATCGCGACAATCGACGCTGCCTGTGCTAAGGATTCGGGAGTCAACCGAGTCTTTCGCGAGTTGCTCGCCGAGGCGGATGAACACATGGAGGAAGAGTACGTCGGAGAACTACTCGGCTTGCAAGAACTCCAAGAACAGGCGGTACTGCGGGCCAAGGAACTTCTTGCAGACGGGTAGATGTTCATGACGACTCTCGGGCACGGACGCTGCCACGGCCGACCGTTGACAAACCGCCGATTATCGATGGATACAAGAGGCAGATCCATCCCGTGCGGGCCAGCGACATCGAAGGGCAGAGAATCTCTCGACAAGCGTCCACAGCCGTCCTAGCAACTGCGCGGGACGGTTGACGTAGCTCGCCACACGGCGGATGCTGTCGCTAGAGCTTGCCCGATTCCTCGGCCGCCCGGAGGAGCTCAGCGTACGTGTCAATGGCATCTTCGATTTCGGCAGCCCACAGTGCAAACCGGTCCGCTTCACGGTCTGCAATAGCGGCCATGTTCTCGGCAAAGACCCGACGCTGGACGTCCTGAAATGGCTCCAGACACGCGCTCAGCTCTACAGACGCCTGCGACTCAGCGGCTTCCACTTCCTCCAGCAATGTCAGCGCAAGAACACGCGTCAGTACACCGTCGGCGACGTCGCTCATGATCGACTCGACCTCGCTCGAGTAGGTGCCCGCCGCTTCGGCGAGTGTTCCGTATCCACTTCTCGAACTGCATCCGTTGAGTGCCCGCTCAGCCTCGATCACTCTCGGATCGGAACCGGTTCTCTGCGCAGCTTCATCAGTCGCGCCGAAGTACCATGAATTCGCATCGGCGAGCGGATTTTGGAACTCCTGCGAGGCATTGACCAAGCATTCAATGTTCGCAGCTTCCCACGCCTCGCGACCCTCTGCGTCCAACCCTTCAAGCGAATCGCGATCTGGCCCGTCGGAAGAAGCCTCCTGCTGCAAGGCGGTTAAAGCATGAATAGCGGATGCCGCGGATTGCATGAGAGGAGCGTCCTCTCGTTGCGCATCGAGGTCGGTCAACTCAGCTACGGTCGTAGGATCGTATCGGAAGCCTCGCTCACGCATGCATTCGTAGACCTTGCCTTCCACAACCCGATCGATGACCAACTGGAGGTTCGAGAGCCCTGCGGCAACGTCGGCATCCAGAATTGCGAGATACTCCTCGGGAATATCGTTGTCTGTCTGGGATTCGATCGCTGACTCAGGCGAGTTGTCGAGTGGATTCGATGTCCCGCAAGCCGTAACAACCAGAGCGATCCAGAAGGCGACGACAACCAGAGCAACGCCGCGTTGATGCCACATGTCATCTCACCTTCCGCTCGTGTATCGGCCATGCGTGCCTCCCGGTAACCTGCATCGACCAGCTGCACGCCACCTCGGAGCTTCCAATCGGCAACTGCCGTCCCCAAGGGCAGTGAGTTGTTGGCCGGCTCTTGATTGAATCCTCGGTGGCCATTCGCATTTATGTTGGATCGTGTTCCCGACCATCGCTTCAGGCCAAGCGGATTGCGTGCCAGTCGACGGCAGCGTGCCGGTGACCGTTGATAGCGTTGTTCCGGCGCCTGTTCGACTGGCAGCGCTTCTGCGTTGTTTCCCGGTACGGCAAATCGTAGTTCCCGGATGAACCGACGCCGAACGATGATCGCGCTCGATGCAGAGAGGCGCACCTGCGATTTGCTCGGTCTCGGATCTGCAGAGCGCTCCGTTCGGGCATTGGCTCCCAGCTCATCGGTCGACGAGAGACAGAGGAGCCTCAACAATCCGGGAGGAATCTGAGAAGGTTCGCGTCATCGGTGCCTGGTGCGTGGATTCGGTCTCCGGAGAGTTCTGCGAGTACCTTGACCGGCACGATTCGACCGGTGGTGTCGGTGACGTAGTAGCGATGGAGCCGTGTGACGATGTCAACGGCGGCGTCGATGACAGAACGTGGTGACCACCATTCTTCCGGGTTACCGAGTGCAACGATTTGCCCGTTGTGTTTGCGTGTGTGGGTGACCTTTCGTATCGCCAACTGCTACCGATCTCCCTCGGGTGTTACTGGTTTGCTACGAGCGAAGGAGGTATTTCCGTTCATTGAATATCTCACGACACGTCGGGAGGTGTGAAACGTCGGTCGAAGACAGGAGTCCCGCGTGGTACGGAGAGGGCTTCAATCCCGTCGAGGAGGGTCTCGGTTTCCCGTACGAGCCAGCCTTGTGCGTCAAGAACAATGGTGAGTCGGACGGCTGTGCCGTCGTCGTAGGTGTAGTTGGTGGCGACCTCAACGGTGTCGGCAAGCTGTGGAGAAGGAAACTCGAGCCCGGGTGTTGACGCGAGGACCTCCAGGAGCGCGGCCCGTTCTGAAGATGTAGGGAGCGTGATGGTGTAGATGGAAGCCACCATTGACACGACCTGGGCCTCGCGTGGGATCTCGGGCGGACCGAATCGAGTGATGGTCTCGTTGATTCGATCAGCGAGTAGTTCCGGGTCATTGGTGAGGATCGCGGCTTCGTCGGATGAGGCAGGTGGTGGGAATGTCGAGATCTCAGTCTCCCCCACGAGGAAACGCGAGCGGATGATCGCTGCTGATGCATCATCCACAGGGGTGAAGAATGTCGGTTCCCCGGTCGTCTCTTCCTTCTGTAGAGAACCGCCCGGGTCCGAGCGACGAATCTCGGTGATCGGGAGCAGGAACGCTACTTCAGTGGTAGAAGAGTCATCGGTGTCGATGGGCTCGACGATCAGAATCGTTTGGTCCATGCGGCGCTCAACCTCAGTGGTGGTGAAGTCCTCGTCCGGGATCGTGGCGACAGCTTCGGCAACGTTGCGTACTGCCTCTGCTGAATCGGTCCCAACGGTCGTGATCGCGATAACTGCCAAGATGATCGCAGCGGCTACAGCAGTCAGAGCCCCAACCACCCGCCGCCAGGCCGCTCGCGTCTCCGGTCCCTTGAGCTTGTCTTCGAGACGGCGTCGCATCCTGGCCGATTCGAGGGGCGTCGGCGGGTGATCGCCAACGAGCAGGATGAGGTCATCCTTGAGCTGTGCGTTCGCGATGTGGTCGAGCAATGACGCTCGCATCCGTTCGGTGCGCTTTGCGTCGAGTTCGGCGTTCTGGGTCAGCGATGTCAGCCAGTCAAATTCACCCATCTTCAAACCTCCCTTCCAACCTCTTCGCCAATGCTTCGCGCCAGGCCGGAGCTTGTTCCCGGAGGGCAGCACGCGCCCGACCGAGCCGGGACCGCACCGTCCCCAAAGGAATGTCGAGCGTGTCGGCTATCTCCTTGTAGCTGAGCTCGCCGAACGCATACAGAAACAGGACTTCACGGGTACCTTCTGGCAGTTCGGCGATGGTCTTGTCCAGACCGCTTTCGGCGACAAATCGTTGCGCATCAACAGTCCACGCAACCGAATCGGCAGGATCCGGAATCTCGTGATGTATTTCGGCTGTCGGTGAGGAACGATCATTGACGCGACGGCGCTGCTCGTTCATCAGGACGTTCCTGGCTATCCCGAACAACCAAGGCCGGGCAGATTCCCGACCTCGATCGAACCTGGATCTATGCTCATAGGCCCGCGCGAACACCTCACTCGTTGAATCTTCTGCAGACGCCGACCCCAAACGTCGTGCGAGATAGCGGAATATCGACACGTGGTGCCGATCGAATATGACCGCGAACACCTCAGGGTCGTGCATCGACGCGCCAATGATGTCGCTATCCGTCAGATCGGCCCCCTTCGGTGTTCCGGTCACATCAACCCACCTACCGGGGCTAAGAGCTGTGGTAGCTCACTGACTCTGTCTTGTTGTTTGCAGAGTATGGAAGGTTATCCGTTGTCCCTGCCCCCGTGGTTGCCGTCAGATACCCCGATGCGTTTGCATAGTCAAAGTGCTTCAGCCGTGCACAACCGTTGTACGACGACGAGATCTTGTTGTCGAACCATGCCGGAGTGTTCCAATACCCACCGGTACAGTCGGCCCCGACGACCGTGGTAGAGGACCCGGTACCCGAATAGCCATCAAAATGGACGCCAAGAGTGAACGTCGACGCCATGGCCGAGACACCCGGGTCGGTGAACAAGACCGATCCTGAAGCATCTCGGGGAAGCAAGAGTGAGCCATTTGATGCAAACACCATCGCGTCAGCAAACGTATCGAAGCACTCCACACCGGTTGTGATCAACTCACCGTCGCTCTCCTGACCCACCGTCGTTACGACACAGTGGGACTCAGTTGCGACACGCGATCGGTCCAAGGGCTCAACCGGCCCAGGCGGCGCCAGAAGCCCAGCCGCCAACGACACGATTGCCGAGAAAATGGTCAAAGTCACAATATGACTCCTTTCAAATCAGGGACAGCGGAAGGTGGCCCTCAAACCTGTACTTCGCGCAGCACCCACATCGTGTTCCCGTTCGGCAGGTTTCGTCTTCGAGCGACGGGTGGCAGACCGACGTCTGATTCACTCACTGGAGTCCTCTCAATCGACCGGGAACACGATCGGCCCCTCACGCGAAGCAGAGATGAGAGGGATACACAAACATTCCGTGCGGTTGGACGGCACGAGTGGCCTGGGCCACCGCGATGCCAGCAGACTGAGGCTGGATGAGGTGTGGAAGCGACACGACGAACATCGGGACAGGGTTACGCCGACTACGGAATAGGAGAGGCTGATGATCGAAGAACGTTCAGTCAACATATCGT
>QQUL01000318.1 GCA_008501565.1 Armatimonadota bacterium | reverse complement strand
TGAATCCCGAATTCGCTCCGAATGTCGATCCGGGCGACATCGTCGTCGCTGGCTCGAACTTCGGTTGCGGATCGAGCAGGGAAACGGCCGCCGAGAATCTGAAGGCACTCGGAGTCGCATGCGTCGTCGCTGAATCCTTCGCCCGTATCTTCATGCGGAACGCCGTTGCCGTCGGGCTCCCGGTGGTGGTGTGCCGCGGCGTTCACGAAGCGTTCTCCGACGGCGACACTGGCAAGGTGGTCCTCTCCGAGGGAAGCGTCACGAACATCGATACCGGAGCGGCCCTTGTCGGGGATTCTCTGCCGGCAGAAATGCGGGACATCCTCGCCGCGGGAGGGATTCTCAAGGTTCTCCAGTCGCAGTCAGAGTGACGAGAACCGCGAAGTAGGCTTGATGCTTGACGCTTGCTGCGTCACCGCATACGGTCAGGTGGCCAATGAATCGAACCACAACTATCGATAGCACCGTTACTGACCCGCTCGCCCAGATGCTTGAGGTTCTCGGTAGAACCGGTGACGCCATGGTCGCCATGGATGGTTCGATGGAGATCATCGCGTGGAACGATGCTGCAACCGAACTCCTCGGTTACAAACCCGAGGAGGTGCTTGGCCGACCGTGTGCCGACGTGCTGTGCTGGCGGGATCGATGCGGAGATTCGGTGTGCGGGCCGTCGTGCCCGGCGTCCGAGCTCGGCGACCCCGATGAGATCATCGGCCCCCGAGAGGTCCTCGGCCGATCCTCGAAGGACAAGACCCTCTGGCTGAGCGCATCCACGATCGTGCCTCCGATCGAGATGCGGGATCAGTGCCGAATTGTGCATCTGATCCGAGAGATCGCCCTGCCCCCCGAATTGGAACGGCTCATCGTCCAGCGTCTCGAAGGCTGGAGTGTTGGCACCGAGGTCCACGACGACCGCCTCGATGTGTTGACCCCTCGCGAGCGTGAGGTGCTTCAGCTCCTGACCGAGGGTCTCGACGGCGCGGCGATCTCCGAGAAGCTGTTCGTGTCACAGGCAACGGTTCGCAACCACATCCAGCACATCCTCAACAAGCTCGGTGTCCACAGCCGGGCAGAGGCCGTCGCCTTCGCGCTTCGTCGCGACTGACACACCCACCGTCAGACCAGGTCACGGACCGCAAGCACGGATCGAAGGTTGCGTCCGGTCGCCGTGGTTCCGAGAACCTGCGGGAGCTTTGCTGCGAGCTTGCTTCTACCCATCCCGGCGGGTGTATACAGATAGAAGATGCCGTCGATGAGGGCGAAATTCTCGTCGTCGGCCACCAGCTCACCCGCGGCCGCGAGATCAACTTCTTTCGCGGCGTCATCTCGGAAGAAGAAGTGCACGCTCTTGGGGTCAGCGCTGCTCGTCTCGAACGGGTTCGCAGCGATGGCAGCCTCCAGTTCGGAGGGGTTCAGGACCACAACGACTGGCCGGAATCCGTGCCTGGTTTCGATCGCGTCTCCCATGCGGGCGGCGACGGTCGAGCGGTCAAGGGCACGATCGTCTTCGAGAACGACGTTGCCACTCTGGATGTATGTCCGGACGTTGAGGAACCCATCGTCGGTGAGATCCCGACGGAGGTCTGCCATCGACATGCGATTCCCTCGTCCGACGTTGATGCCCCGCAACAATGCGATCCATGTGTCCATGATGGCTCACGGTACCTCAACACCGTCGAGCTGACCGCCGATGGACACAGCACTAGGCTTTCAGCATGGCTCGTGCGTACCTACCTCCATCTTGGATCATGAAGGAAGGTGCAAACCGGCTGACGGCCCTCTTTGGCAGCCCCATCCTCGAAGTAGAGGGCCGCAACAGCGGAAGGCTGCAGTCGATCCCGATCAATGTTCTTGAGCATGACGGGAAGAGATACCTCGTCGCACCTCGGGGCGAAACTGATTGGGCCCGCAACGTCCGGGCCGCGGGAAGGGCGACGTTGAAGACCCGACGAGGAGCGGAGGAGATCCGCCTCGTTGAGCTCGACACCAAAGACAAGCCGGACCTGATCGCTGCGTATCGCGAGAAGTGGGATCGCCCCACCAAAGCCCAATGGATGGCACTCCCGGACCCGGCCGACCATCCGATCTTTCAAATCGTCGATGCCGGGGCTACGGCGTAGGTCCTCGCTCAGACGTCCGTCGTATCGAGTCTGGGTCAGAGGATTTCAGCAGCGAGACGTTCGAGGTCTTCCTTCGTCTTTCCCTCGAACTTGCTTGCACACACCTCGTCGTACTTCGAGCAGAGGGTCGCACAGGCAGAACCGGTGATCATGTTGTCCGCCATGTCGAACAGGATTCCGTCCTCGCGTGTGATGTGGTCGACAATGAGGTCAACGTACGCTCGAGCTGCGTCTCGTACCGCACGCCCAGCCTGGGTGTCGCCGGCTCTCGCTGCGTCAAGGTTTGCAACCATGACAGCAACGAATTCCCTTCCCTGCCGATGGTCTTCGAGCATCATGGCAATCGGACCCGAATCGGCCGGAAGGCCCTCCTCCTCCAGTCCTGGGAACAGGTGATCCTCTTCCATACCGTGGTGGAAGGCATCGGTGAACAGCCTAAAAAAGGTGACACAGGATTCAAGCGTGTCAAATCGAAGCTCAACGCCGTCTTCCTCGTCGATGAGCATTTCGTCGAGCCGACCCGCGACCTTC
>QQUL01000104.1 GCA_008501565.1 Armatimonadota bacterium | reverse complement strand
GGTGCAGAAAACGCAATCGCCGGTTCCGCCATCCCGCCACGCTCGTAGGCGTCGAGAACCCACGCCTCTGCCTCGGCCCGCGTTGCCGCCAACTCCTGACGCAATCCCTCGAGGTGTGCAAAACGAAGGGCGAGTTCGGCCCGTACCGCATCCAGATCGGCCTGCATGGTGACCGTCGCTGCAGCGGCCAGATCGTACGTGCTTTGTGTCTCTGCAAGGTCGAGCTGAGCCGCATCGAGCAGTGCCTGGGCGGCGAGAACATCCTCAACAATCGGTGTTCTGACCGCTTCCTGTCCCGATACCAGCTTCGAGAGTTCGGAAATCTTGGACCGAACCTCGGAAAGATCGTCGTTGAGATCTCCTGCGGCCGCGGACGCCATCACAGACGTCAGGAGCGCAAATGCCGCGATGAGGAGAAGGGCCCGGCGTATCACGAGCGCAGAGTGCGGTGGACTGCAAGGCTCAACGAACTACCGATCAAACCGGCAGCGATACCAAACAGCAGGACCAGCGCACCCTGCCTGACGAGAAAGTTGTTGTCGATTGCCAGGTTGATCCAATCCGGGAGGTCCTGGAGTCGATCAACGGCGAGTTGTTGTGCAGTGACGACGAACGCGACCGCGAGCGCGCCACCAAAGAAGCCCTCCAACGCGCCTTCGATGAGAAACGGTGTTCGAACAAACCAATTGCTCGCACCAACGAGACGCATGATCTCGATTTCTTCACGCCGTGCGTAGATGGCCATGTGAATCGTGTTGGCGATCAGGGCAATGGCAGCAGCCCCAAGGGCCACGGCGAGGATCCAGAACATCAGCTGCAATCCGTCGCGGAGCGCGATCATGGCATCGATCGCCGCATCCGCGCTCTGCACCTTCTGGACACCGGGCGTCGTCTTCAGGAGGGCGACGATGATGTCGTAGTCGTCGGGATCGGCAGGTTGGACCCGCAAGGAGGTAGGCAACAGATCGGGGTTCTGTTCGAGGACGGACAACATGGCGTCGTTGTTCGCAAACAGGATCAGCGCCTCTTCATAAGCGTCGGCCTTCGACACATAGAACACATCCTCAACCTGGGGCCATGACGCGACCTCAGCCTGAAGCTGAGCGGTTGCCTCCACGGTCATGTCGTCCTGAAGGAATGCAATCACACGGACATCTTCGGCCCACCGGAGCGTGTTGACCCGCACGACCTCGCCAAAGACCAGCGTTCCGAACGTCAACGTGAGTGAGATGAACACGGCCAGGATCGCTCCGAGAACGACCAGGGCGTTTCGACTCAGGTTCGAGATCGCTTCTTTGAACATGTAGCTCACGCGGGTCATGCGTCATCACCCACTTGGGCCTCGTCGCCAAGACCAGTGTCGTCGTCTCCTGCCTCCTCGACAGATTCGTCGCTCACCATTTCGAATGAGACGACCTCTGGCTCCGGTGTGGCTTCAGTGTCGGACGACCCTTCTTCATCGACGAATTCCTCGAACGCCTCGACGGGTTCGACCGGAGCAACGTCCTCAACGGCTGTCTGGACTTCTGTGGTGACCGGAACCGTCGGCTCAAGAGCGGTTTCGTAAATACCACGCGACTCGTCTCGCATGATGCGACCTCGATCAATCTCGACGACGCGTCGGCGCATTGCATCCACGATCGCGTGATCGTGGGTCGCCATCACGACGGTCGTACCGGTGCGGTTGATGCGGTCGAGGATTCGCATGATGCCGACCGAGGTAGCCGGATCGAGGTTTCCCGTCGGCTCGTCAGCAAGGAGAATCAAGGGACGGTTCACGAACGCCCTCGCGACGGCCACACGCTGCTGCTCACCACCTGAGAGCTGTCGAGGGAGGCGATCAGTCTTCGATGAGAGTCCAACCAGCTTGAGTACCTGCGGAACCTGATTGCGAATGACGGAACGGTGCTTGCCTGTGACCTCCATGGCAAACGCCACGTTCTCGTAGACCGTCTTGTTCGGGAGGAGCTTGAAGTCCTGGAACACCGTCCCAATGGATCTGCGGAGGTGTGGAACCTTCCAACTCGGGAGTTCGGAGGCGTGCTTGCCCGCCACCCACAGGTCACCGTTCGTTGGTTGTTCCTCGCGCATCATGAGCCGGATCAGCGTCGACTTGCCCGATCCGGAAGCACCAACAAGAAACACGAATTCACCCTTGGCGATCTCAAGGGATGCGTCCTTGACCGCGACGGTTCCACCGGGGTAGGTCTTCGTGACGTTTTCGAGCTTGATCATGTAAGAAACTCAGGGGTTGGCTGTACGTATGGCCCAACTCGCAGCCAAGTCCGAGGGTAGTGGGGCTATCTGTAAACACGAGGTATTGCGAGGCGCCACCAAAGCGGCGCTGCTTTCCGCTTTCAGCTTTCGGCCTTCAGCTACCAGATATCAGCTGCGACTGACCCAACCGGTCAGGCTTCGTAGTGTTCGGCTCGTCTCCACTGCAGATACGAATCGATGAGGCCATCGATGTCACCGTCGAGGACGCCCTGGCTGTTCCCGACTTCGAAGTCGGTACGCAGGTCCTTGACCATCTGGTACGGCTGGAGCACGTAGGACCGAATCTGGCGGCCCCAACCCGCCTCGTGCGTCTCCCCCCGGATTGAAGCGACCGTCTCTGCCTGTTCCTGTCGGCCGAGTTCCGCAAGCCGTGCG
>QQUL01000306.1 GCA_008501565.1 Armatimonadota bacterium | reverse complement strand
CGTTCGACTCCTCACGAACAACCCTGACAAGATCGATCAACTCACGCGGTTTGGTGTCGAGGTCAGCGGTCGAGAGCCCCTGTGGGTGGGTGAGACCGAACAGAATCGTGACTACCTCGCAACCAAGGCGAGGCGTATGGGGCACATCGCATTCGATCCCTCCGATCGTGACGGCAGCGAGGAGACGAACGAATGAGGGTCGACGGATCGGTGCATGCTGACATGAGCGCACATGGTTTGCGTGTTGGTGTCGTGACGAGCCAATTCAATTCCTCAATCACGAGGGGCCTCAGGGAAGGCGCGGTGGCCTGGCTCGAAGAGGCAGATGCCGGAGAAATCCTGGTCATCGATGCTCCCGGAGCTTTCGAACTGCCACTCATCGCCCAGAAGCTGGCAGAAACCGGGTACGACGCGGTCGTGTGTCTGGGTGCCGTGATCGAAGGCGATACTGATCACTATGAACATGTTGCGGGGCGAACAAGCGAAGGATTGATGCGAGTTCAGCTCGATACGGGTGTTCCGGTGGCATTCGGCGTATTGACGGTCCGCAACCCGGAGCATGCGATCGAACGCTCAACACCAGGTGAACACAACAAGGGAAGAGAGGCTGCGGCAGCGGCCGTCATGGCCGCCAACATCCTACGCAGCCTCGGCGCCTCCTAGTGCTCTCTCGCATTCCGCGCCACATTCTGGATTCCTACCGTTTGATGCTCGCTACCCTCACACCTGCAGAAAGAGCAAGAGGAGGCGCCCGCTTCCCACCTTCTCACCGTCACATGCCGCAAGGCCCAAAGGTGCAGTAGGTCCGAACTACCCGGCGGCACGCGTGTGCCGGTGTTGTTCTGTGGGCGTAAGGCTCGGCCACGGAACACAGGAGGTACTCCCATCGCGGAACCACGGGTAAACGAACGCATTCGCGTCAAGCGTGTCCGATTGATCGCACCAGACGGTGGACAGATCGGAGAAAAGGACATTGATGAGGCTCGTTGGCTTGCAGCTCAGCTCGGCCTCGATCTCGTTGAAGTAGCTCCCGAAGCCAGACCGCCGGTCGTGCGGATGATGGACTACGGGAAGTACAAATACGATCAATCCGTCAAGGCGCGTGAAGCCCGGAAGAACCAGACCCGCACGGTGATCAAAGAGGTGCAGTTTCGCCCCAAGATTGGTGCAAGCGACTTCGAGGTCAAACGCAAACGAGTGGTGAAGTTTCTTCGACAGGGGGACAAGGTCAAATGCACCATGCGCTTCCGCGGACGTGAGGTCGCCCATCCAGAGCTCGGACGAGACATCCTCCAACGGCTGTACGAAAAGGTTGAACCGTATGCCGAGATTGAAACGATGCCGCGCCTCGATGGCCGCAACATGACCATGGTGCTCGTACCGGCAAGCGACATGCCGAAAGACGACGCTTTCGAGTCAGACACCACTGATAGCGGCGACGACTACGGCAGCGATGAGATCGACGACATCGAAGCGCTCGAAGAAGTAGCAGAAGCAGATGACGTTGATGACGTCGAAGAAGTCGACAGAACCGAAGACGGTGTGGGCGACGATGACACGGACGATGCGTCCGAGTCCGAGTAGGTCGGAACTCACAGGAGAAGCACAATGCCAAAAATGAAGACACACAAGGGAGCTGCGAAACGGTTCAAACGAACCGGGAGCGGCAAGATCATGCACCGCAAGGCGTGGCACGGTCACAACAGGTACAAGAAGTCAGGGACTCGATGGCGTCGTGCCGCGGGCACCGGAATCCTCAGCGGCGGCGACAAAAAGCGCATGGACCGCATGCTCGGGAAATAGGAGGCACCCATGGCCCGTGTAAAGCGTTCGGTGAACGCACGCAAGAAGCGCAGAAAAGTAATGGATCGTGCCTCCGGGTATACCGGGGCGCGATCAAGGCGGTACCGAACCGCTCGTGAGCAGGTCATGCATGCGATGCAGGACAGCTACGACCATCGTCGAGCGCGCAAGGGGCAGTTCAGGCGTCTCTGGATCCAGAGGATCAATGCAGCGGCCCGTCTGAACGGCTCGACGTACTCGCGGATGATGGCCGGCCTCAAGGCCGCCGAGATCGATGTTGATCGCAAGATGCTCGCCGAGATGGCGGTGAGCGATCCTGAGGCCTTCACGTCTCTCGTCGAGGTCGCTTCCCACGCCATCGCGGAGTAACCACGATCCTGTGAGAACGGACGAAGGGGCCTTGTGGGTCCCTTCGTCGCGTCCGGGGCGTACGATGCGTCCGTGCCAGATGTGATCTCCTCGTCCAGGAACCCAACCGTGCGCGCCGTTGCCGCGCTAGCGACCCGTAAGGGTCGCCGGACGGCCAATCAGATACTCATCGAAGGTCCCAATCTCTTTGCCGGGGCCGTCGATGCTGGGCTTCAGTTCGGTACCGTCCTGGCAACGGCCGATGACACGGAAACGCTTCACAGGGCGGACCAGGCTGGCATCTCAGTCACGTTGGTCACCGACCGTGTACTGCGTTCGGCTGCCGACGCTGAGAATCCGAGGTCTCCGGTCGCAGCGGTGCACAGACCTCCGGGAGCATCACCCCGTGATCTCAACACCGTCGTGCTCGTGGACATCGCAGATCCCGGAAATGTGGGAACGATGATCCGGACTGCTGCCGCCTTCGGCTGGGATGTCGCCGTTACCCCCC
>QQUL01000133.1 GCA_008501565.1 Armatimonadota bacterium | reverse complement strand
GGTATTGTGCCTATTTCGACAACCAGGGGGTTCGCATGACGGAACAAATGCACATCGACGAAGTCATCTCTGCAGCCAAGCGCATGGATATCGAGATCGATGCAACCGAGGCCGCTGAATGGCTTGATGCCATCGGGGTTGCAAAGGCAGAGGTCGGTGTCGAGTTCGATCGGCGGGCTGGCGTCTACGGTCATCGGGTCACGATGCTCGATTTCGACCCGACCGATCTTGCGTACTTCAGACGGGTCGCAGACATTGTCGGATTCGATGATGAAGAGGACATTGATACCGCACTCGCGCTTTCAGGCTCAGCAGCTCAGTCACGGGTCCAGACCTATCCGGGGGACTGTGACTATTTCGAGCGGATCAACGTCCGAGCCCCGACCCGGTCGGCTGCGGAACTGCGATTCGCAGAGGTGCTCAGGTCAAAAGCGCTGTCCACGCTGAATGCGCCGACCCACCGGCTGACGGAGGTCAAATTCGGAAGTTACCCGGTCGACGTCGTGATACGAGGACAGTCCCATACCGCCGGTACCCCCGTTTCTTGGCTTCCAGCCGACATCGAGGCTGGCCACATTTCGGCTGTAACTCCAACGGGAAAAGAGGTGGAAATCGCCTGGGAGTCATGTGCAGCCGACCCCGGCTGGTGCAAACTCGACTGGATCGTCGCCGACCCAATCCGCGACAGCATCGCAAATGCCTCGAACATGCTCGACGTGACGTGGGAAGCACCTGATGGATCGATCACGTCGCTCGACGGATTCGTCGACGCCTACTTTCAGGAGGTGTATCTCGAAGCCGAGTCGTTGCCTGTCTTCTCCAAGGTTGTGAGTCAGGTGTCCCCGGACGCTCTCGATGACTATGTCGAAGCGCTTGAGGGGGAGGTGCGCAAATACATCAAGAAGGAGCCAAAGAACTACGGCAAAGCAGCCAAACGGATGTACAACGTCTTCCGCTACAGCGGTTCATACGCCGAGGCGGCGTACGTCCGTGAACTCTTCGATGAGCCGACCGCCGCGCTGTACCAGATTCACGCCGTGATCCGAGCCCTCGACGAAGCCAGCGGCGAGGGTTCAACGATCAACGTCAGCGACATACTCGAGAAACTTGACGAGACGATTGTTGACGTCGTCGACCTCCTTGAAGGAGAGGAAGAAACCGAGATCGTACGGAGTCTCCTCGAACTCCGCGAGTCGGTCGCAACGGGGGATCAGGAGGATCGGTCCATTCATGTGGAGGGGGCTCGCCAACGCCTCCTCAACCTCGTCAACAGCTTCTTTCACGAAAAGCTCACGGGAATGCCCACGATCAAGAGCTACATGGAGAGTATGTAACTGAGGGCCCGCCTTGCGGCGGGCCCTCAGTTACGCTTTCAGCTTTCAGCTCTCAGCTTTCAGCTTTCAGCTCTCGGCTTTCAGCTTTCAGCTCTCGGCTTTCAGCTTTCAGCTCTCGGCTTTCAGCTTTCAGCTCTTCTTGGCCGTCGCCTCTGAAGCCGTAGCCTTCTTGGCTGCTGGCTTCGTGGCCGTGGACTTCTTGGTCGTGGCCTTTGTGGTTATTGGCTTTGCTGCTGCCTTGGTTGCTGGCTTCTTGGCTGCTGGTTTCGCTGCTGCCTTGGTTGCTGGCTTCTTGGCTGCTGGTTTCGCTGCTGCCTTGGTTGCTGGCTTCTTGGCTGCTGGTTTCGCTGCTGCCTTGGTTGCTGGCTTCTTGGCTGCTGGCTTTGCCGCCTTCTTCACGTCATCGGAAGATGGACGGAACGTGTCCTTCCATGAGCCGAGCATGCCGTCGATCTGGTCACGCAGCTTTGCGACCTGCTCTGTGAGCTGGTCGACGTCCACTGCTGACGAGACAGTCTCGACAGTCACCTCGACGCGCTCGCCGACGTTCTTGTCACCGAGCTGTACTGCGTTGATCCGGTCAATCCCCGCGGCTGCGAGATCCCTCGTACGAGCGAGGAGCTCCTTCGCCTTTTCGGCAAGGTCAGAAGCCGTCTCGGTCGAGTAGTCGACTGCCTTGCTTCCTGCTGAAACTGTGCTGTCGACAACCGTCTTGGCTGCCTTCGTTACGTTTTCCTTCTGCGCATCAATGTCGATCACGATTCCTCCTGGTCCGTGCTGACGAAGCTCGAGTAGATCTCCTTCAGCGCCTGTTTCTGTGTTCTTGTGAGATGGTCGTCTGTATCGATCGCTTCGATCACAGCCGGACCCTCGTATCTGTCGAGGAGACCGGCCTTCTCATAGAGTGTCTCGGTCCGGATGGACAGAGCGTCTGCGATCGACCTGAGAATCTCAGCTGACGGTTTGCGCACTCCTCGCTCGATCTGACTGATGTACGGGTTTGAAACCCCTGTCAGTTCTGCGAGCTTGCGGATCGAGAGTGAGCCCTGCTCACGCTGTTCCTTGATGAATGCGCCCACATCGGGCAGCTGTGGCTTCCTCATATTTGCATGATACAGCAGTTTGCTTGCAATTGTTAGCAGAACTTCCGACGTCTGATGTCTGATGTCTGATGTCTGACGTCTGATTAAAACGCTGTCTTGCGGGTTGAGAGCATGTCGTCGAGTGCTGTCTGGATGGACTGGCGGATGTCCTCGCTTCGTTCGAGAAGCTCAAGGGCATCGATCGGTTCGTGATGCAGTGGCTCGACGGGTGGAAGGAATCGGATTTTCC
>QQUL01000261.1 GCA_008501565.1 Armatimonadota bacterium | reverse complement strand
ATGAACTTCGCTCCGTCCTCGTATTGGCGCATCTTCATCTCAATACCGATGAGCTTCATGAAGGCGGCAGACTTCGGGTCCTTCCGTCTGGCCGTCAACACAGCGGACATTCTTGACACATCGACGATCTCTCGTTCACCGACGCGGTCCATGACGACATGACCGTGACCTTCGAGCAGGGACATCAGTGCCTGCACCTTGTCGATCACGCCACGCTGTTCGGGTGAGGCGAGGAGGCCGACAATGCCCTGGTCACCGAACGGGTCCTCGCCTGCCAGCCTCGCAGCACGAAACTCGGCCGAGATCCTCGCGAATCGCCCCTTTTCGGGTCCGTCTGTGGCGATCAGCTCCTCGACCAGGGACAGGAAATACGGACGCATCCACGGGATACCGGTGAACTGGGCCCGGTGAGCGCATTCGTGGAGAGCCACCCAGAACCGGAAGTTTGAGGGCTTGAACTGGTGCTGGCGCTCCATCGAGAGAATGTTTGCGCCCACGAACAGGACCGAGTCTCCGAACTCATTGTCGCCCGTCGGAAGAACCAGTTCGTACTGGCCGAGGACGCGCTTGGACATGAAACCGAGCAGTGCACCGATCTGAACACCCATCGCCTTACCGGCGATTGATGTCGTGCCGGACGCATCAACTCCGTCTTCGGGGTCACTTGACAACGCATCGTCGATCGGTTTCAACATCCGTGCAAACGAACGCGTGTTGATGTCGACCCAATCGTTTCGGGAGATCACGCCGACTTCCGGTGAGCCGGGGATGACGAGGCCGGTCGCTTCGGCAACCATATCTGAAGCTCTCGCAACGAGGCCCGGAGCCTGCATTTCGAATCGGCGCTCGTGGTAGGTGCCGGCCAGGGGATACGCGCCGGAGAACCTCCGTGACGCGTTTCGTGCTGTATCCCAGTCGACCTTGCTCATGGTCTGAGCCTACGGCGACAGGGCAATGATCGGGTCAGGCTGCGACTTTGTAGCGGCGACGGATCGTGCGGTTGTACCCAATCGCGTACCCACCGATGATCAGAACCGTGAGAACCCCCAAGAGTGGATACACGAAACGTGCCGTCCACGGCTGATCCTCGGCCGCATTGTCTGACGGTGGAACGACAACTGCTGGCTCGTCTCCGTCGGCAACCGGGACCGGTGCAACGGTTGTCTCCGTGGTTTCCTCCGGAGGAGCCTCGGTCGCAAACGCAGGGGCAGCGATACCAAGGATGAGCAAGACGGTGAAAGCGAGGGCGACGGTGCGAGCTATCCGATTCATGTCCGACAGATTAGACGGCCGGTGGGTTGACAACTCATCATGCAGCTGCATGAGGCGTCAATCCACCGGCCGTCCGTGCGAGTCCTTCGCTGGTCGGGCGCTTGTCTAGGCCTCTGCCTTGACGATGCGACCTCGAAGTCTTGGGTACTTTGTGGGAGCGTGCGTGTAGCACCACTCTCGTCTGTTGTACTGCGATAGGCGGGTGTCACAGCCCTTCGATGCGCACGTGCGACCCGTCGAATATGTCTTGGGAGCACGTGAGGCACCACTGAACTTGCGACCCTTCAATGCGGTTTCGTTCATACTGACCTCCGTTTCGGGGTTCCTGACCCGGCAAGCCGTATCCCCCGTTCTTGGTTTCTACCCATTAGAACGTCCAAGCGGCCTCCCGCGTTCCCCTGCGGGCATGAGAAAAAGGTGAGAGATTTCAGAAGCTGAAAGCTGAAAGCTGAAAGCTGAAAGCTGAAAGCTGTGAGCCCAAGAGGGGCCTTCGGCCTCTCAAGCTTCCGGGCGTGCCTTTTCTTCCTCGATGAGCCTCCGCAGGGTATCGAGGAACTCCTGTGATGGCGCCACTCTTCCGGCCTGCGAAACCCTGGCCTTGAGCTGGGTTTCGAACGTGAAGGCATCGATGCAATTGCCACACCGACGCAGGTGCCAGCGGATCCGCGCACGACGGGTCACCGTGAGTTCGTCGTCGATGTATTGGTAGACATACTCGACTGCGTTTTGGCATCCGCTCATTCTTCTGGCTCCACGAGTCCATGTTCCACTGCTAGGTTCCACAACTTCCTTTGCAGTGCTTTTCTTCCCCGATGCAGTCGAGACATCACCGTTCCGATGGGAACGTCGAGGATCTCGGCGATCTCTTTGTATGAGAATCCTTCAACATCTGCATAGAGCACCGGCATGCGGAACGCCTCGGGCAGTGACTCGATGGCTTCAACAATGTCTTCGTCGACGAACAGATCGAGCGCGGTGTTCTCGGCGCTTTCCGTTGCACCCGACTGCTCGCCAAGACGCTTGTAGAGGTACATGTCCTGGAGTTCGCCAAGTTCGACCTCGTTCGGTCGGCGTTGGGCTTTGCGATACTTGTTGATGTATGTGTTCGTGAGAATGCGGTAGAGCCACGCCTTGAGGTTGGTTCCGGCGGTGAAGGATCCGTACGCTCGGTACGCCTTGAGATATGTTTCCTGAACGACATCCTCGGCGTCGGCAGGGTTGCGAGTCATCCGCAGCGCGGCGGAATAGAGCTGCGGTGCAAACTCCATAGCATCTGCCTCGAACGACGCCTGATCAGCCATGGTGGGAAAAGTACTCCGACTCAAGCGGAAGCACCAGAGCAATGGCCCCACGACACCTGCCGTGTAGCCGCTATTCGGGGGTCGAGGTGAACTCGAAGATCTTATT
>QQUL01000126.1 GCA_008501565.1 Armatimonadota bacterium | reverse complement strand
TGAACGACACCGTGGTGAGGATGTTCAGATCCTGAAGGGTCGCGAGGCAGTCTACGCCGCGGCCAGGGCCCGCCATCCCGAGCGATGGACGGGCAAGACTCGCGACTGGTCGCGAGTCGATGAGGTGAGGCTCAACCCGAACCCAGTGGTCGCCGGTTCACAGGCCGCATGAATGCACTTGCTCAGGCGACAACTATCTTGAAATCCACCGCCGCCAACGTCGCCAGAGATCTGCTCGCAGGACAACTCCTCCGGACAGATGCGCCACAATGATCCATCGGCTGCTGCGACCAGGACGTTGCCGAACTTGTTCACGGTCAGCACGCGATCGGGTTCAGGCATCGCCCAGCCCCACTCGCGACGGATGGCCTCGCGGATTCCGTCCATTGGCATTCCTAGCGTGAATGCCGCTCAGCCGCGGCGCAAAGTGCCGACGGCTGCTGCGGCCTGCCTTGCGCTCGACCTATCTACACTGCACGACACTTTGAACGGGCATCAGTTCCAACACGTTCCAGAGGATTCCATCGAGAACTCGAGGAGGCTCGAACAAGGCTGTCTGTGATGCGACGAGCCACCGAACTCTCCTGTCGGCATATGCAATTGCGTCGAGTCGTCAGGCCTCGCCCCGATAGGTGACCTTCGTCTCGAACTCGAGCGGCTCATTGTTCGCGACGCCCTCGTTTGCGAATTCGACCACAGCCACGCAGCGGACGTGGAATCCCGCATCCACCCTGGTCAGCCGGAACTGCTCGAGGTGCGTCCAGTTGTGTGCCGAGCCCAGATAGATAGATGCCTCGATCCCCTCGTGCTTCACCATCGAGAGATCGACGCCATCGAGATCCGACGGGTCGGCCAGTCCCAACTTCGCCCATTCCACAACGAGTTCTGTCGACTCCGGCTGCTCGACGTAGTCCAGGCCTGAATCGAACGGCTCGAAGGGGATCACAACCCTGTGAAACCGGGTCAGCCCGAGTCCGATCTGCTCGTTCTCGAACCAGTAGGACTCGACGTGACCCATCAGCGGCCTGGTCTTGCCCTGCAGGTTGATGGTGTCCATTGGCGTGTACATGGCCTACTCGTCGTTCGGCGATCCACTTCTCTACTCTTCGGGCGCGAACTCGATGCCCCGCGCACGGAACACCTTCTCGAACGCCGCCACCAGCACGGCGTCCTCGGGAACGAGCTCGACGTAGCGTCGATTGGCCTTCTTGTCGTTCTCGTCCGTCCAGTCCGCGGACTCCGGGTCGGCAACACAGCCCTCGAGGAACTCGGCGACCCGGGTGAGTCCGAAGTATCGGTATCCGCGGACGGCGGCGGCCACTTCGTCGTTCCGAAGGACGTCGATTGCGTGGCGCACTCCGCCGTTACAGATCAGGCCGTGTGCTGCCAGCAGCGCAGCGAGGCAATTGTCGCCTGGGCCGGGATTCTGTCCGCCGGACTCCAGAGCCGCGCGGTTCCAGACCTGGTCAGCAGTGAAGTCCGCAGTCACGTTCTAGGCATTCCGCTCGCCCGACTTGATTCCGATCAACCGCGGCGCGAATCGTGATACTCAAACCAGGTCTTGATCCGCCTCAACGGTCTATCCAAAGATCTTGGCGCTCAGCTGCCCCGCGGATCGCGGGATTCGGCTGGGCCGGGTCACTGCGCATCATAACTCGATCCGAACCTCCGTGGCACAAGGGTCGCTGGCTGAGCCGGACCGCTTGATGACGAAGCCGCCTGTGGCGTGCGGTGACGCGCGGAGTTGCTGCTCAACAGCAGCAAACAGCAGGTCGGCATCCCGCCCATACATGTAGAGCGTGCACCTGCCTGCTCCAAATTCGTCACCATCGAACTCGCCGGCGGCCGCCTCGGCGATGCTCTGCTCGAGCTGAGACGAGAGCTCTTGGATCGAGGCTCGCTGATCGCCGGTTCCGAACTCCTCGTCCGACAGCTTGAGATGCGCGATCACAGCGTGCTCGCTGGGAGCGGCCTCCGGCACACGGCGTCCGAACAGGCGGCTCAGGAATCCCATGAGTCGGGCGGGCAACGGACCCGTTTGTCGTTCAGCAGCGGCGGCGTGTCAGGCGCCATTCTCACCCCTGGCCTGTGGCGGCATCATGTTCGTCAGATCCACCTGACTCCCGCCTGCGTTTGCCACGATGCAACGAATTGAAGAACCATGAAGACACTCGACCAATCCCCAGTTCATGAGAGAGAACACTGTTCTCGTCAGGGTCGTCTCGTACGCAGGATGAGGGATCTTATCCCTGGCGCCCTGGTATGCGCGGAGATCGAACTCCGCAGACCGAAGCAGCTCATCACGTTCTTCCTCGCTCAGGACTTGCGAGCTTGCATCGCTGATTGTCTGCTGGGCCCAGGCCCCTAGCACGAATCGTTGAGAGTACGCGCGGTCGAAGTGCAAGAAGAGCGTGTCGAAGCCATCAGGCACCGAGTCGTTCCAGTGAAGATCGAAGCCGATGGTCAAGGTGACCTGCCCACCGTACGGCCACACGACGACATCCTTGATCCAGGAGTCGTGAAGTGTGAAGCGCTCCAGGAACACCGGCATGGTCATCGTTGCGAACTGGCCCCAGTCCGTATCGGTGGTTCCGGCAGCTGTCATCGCATCGGGTGCTCCGAATGCCCGGTTTCGACGAGGGAGTGCCGCCTGCGTGAGCAAGCGGCATGGCCGTCATTCT
>QQUL01000015.1 GCA_008501565.1 Armatimonadota bacterium | reverse complement strand
CTGTGGAACCTGCTGATACTCGTACCGCTCATTCTGTGGCTCGAGAGAAAGGCCAAGCTCGCCAAGAGCGCGTCCTTCGGTCTCTACGTCGCCGGATACGCCTTCATTCGCTTCCTGATGGAATTGCTGCGCACCGACACCACATTTCGATTCCTCGGCCTCTCCCGCAACGGTTGGGTCTCGATAGCCGCATTCCTCTTCGGTGTCGGTTGGGTCATCTATGCCCAGCGCCGCGCCGAGAAGCGAACACTCGTCGGACCCCCGACCTTTCTGTCGCCGCAACCCGAAACGGATGTCCGACGACCGACGACGGACGACGGACCCCAGAATGGAGAAACCGAGGCTTCTACCGGTGGAACTGTCCAACAGCAGGAGTCAGACATGAACTCCGACCCGGAGAACGAGCCAGGAGGCGACGCCTAGTGCTGACCGGGGACATTGCCCCTGGTGGTCACACCTATGGTCGTCCGCCCGGCTTGAGCTGGTTTTCTACCAACCGGACCCAGTACTCGACGCCGTAGGGGAGGGCTTCGTCGTTGAAGTCGTAGTTGGGGTTGTGCAACTGGGCGGCGTGGATATCGCCTTCACCGTTTCCCATCAGAACCATTGTTCCCGGGCGACGGTCGAGCATTTGACCGAAATCCTCGGAGAATCCGACCCTTCCCCATTTGCGATGGACTGTGGCTCCATCGATCGTGGCGGCTACGTCGGCAGCACGGCTTGTCTCATAGGGATCATTGACGACCGGTTCGAACGCTCGCTGGTAGCGAACAGTCGCCTCAACACCGTAGGACTGGGCGATACCGGCCACGATTCGACCCATCCGCTGGCGTACGGTGCTGCTGACAGCTTCCGTGAAGCCACGCACGTCGCCGCTGATCGTCACAACGGACGGAATGATGTTGCGGGCACCGTCGGTGATGAACTCGGTTATCGACACGACAGCGTGCTCGGAAGGCGGGACGGCCCGCGACACAATGGTCTGCAGTGCCGTGACCACTTCTGCTCCGGCGACCATCGGATCGGCCGTGAGTTCAGGCATGGATGCATGTCCGCCTTTGCCCGTGAGGACGATCTCAAAGGTTTCTTCAAAGGCGGCCATTGGCCCTGGTTGGAATGCGAATGTTCCAACGGGCAGGCCGGGAAGATTGTGAAGACCAAACACGGCGTCTGTTGCGAACCGATCGAACAGGCCGTCTTCGATCATGGCCAATGCCCCCTCGCCGTGCTCCTCGGCAGGCTGGAAGACGAAGTGGACGGTCCCATCAAAGGAGCCTCGCCGAGACAGCAACCTGGCAGCGCCCACCAGCATGGCGGTATGCCCGTCGTGCCCACATCCGTGAAATGCGCTGGGCACCTGGGAGCGGTATTCGGGGTTTCCCGCTTCGGTGATCGGGAGGGCGTCGAGATCGGCACGCAGGGCGATGGAACGAGTTCCTTTCCCCATCGTCAGGCTGCCAACCACCCCCGATCGGCCAATCCCGTCGGTCACGGACAGCCGATCCTGTTCCAGCTCGGCCTTCACCCGCGATGCCGCCCAAGCCACATCGAATCCCACACCGGGATGCCGGTGCAGATCGTGGCGCAGTGCGATGAGGTCGGCCAGGAGTGCCCCATCGGGTCGAGCCCCGGTGCGGTTATCGGTCATCTGACTTCTGACGTCTGACGTCCGACTTCTGGCTGAAACAGCCCTACCACCATGCCGGTTGGGTCTGTGAAATAGCAGGCCTCGCCGATATCGGGGATCTCGAATCGTGGAACCACGATCTCACCTCCCGCCACGAGGACCTTGGCCATGTACCCAGCGATGTCATCCACGGTGATGGTTGCAACGGTGAAGGGTTCTCCATCTGGTGAAGGAGTGATGCCGGTATCGATTCCCGGCTCATCGCCGTGGGCTGCGAGGAGGTAGTCGTCAGCACCCCATGGTTGTGGATCCCAGTCGAACACCTTCTTGTAGAAGTCTCGTGATGCGTCGACGTCTCCAACGTTGAATTCGACGTAGTTGATGTACGGCATCAGGACGTCGTGTGAGCGGCGAATACGCCGAGAATCTCACGATGCCCGACGGAATAGCCACGAGCCGTGTCGTCGTCCGGGAGATTGTCGTGTTCAACCACGACGGTCGTCGTGTCGCCCTCGGCGATGAACCGAACGGTGATGATCGAGGGGGTGGGCCAGTCCTCGACTTCCCACGTATATGCGATCTCATTGGGAGGATCCCACTTCGTGACAGTCCCTATCTGGTGCTCTGTGCCATCGGCAAAGCGCTCGAAGAAACGGCCTCCAACCTCTCCCTCAAGAATGATCGAATCGGGCGAAGTGCCCTCGGGGGCAAAGGAGTAGGTGTACTCGCCCTTCCAGGGCCACCAGCTGCTCATCTCGTTGACGTACGCATTGAATACGGTCGCCCGATCTGCCCTGACGTTGACCTTCTCACTCACCATCGACATTGTTCGCCTCCTCGACGAATTGCTTCAGCGACCCAAGTGCGGTCGCCCACATCCTCTGGACCTCATCAAGCCACGCATCTGCATCGGCAAGAGCGCCGTCACGCAGGGAATACCAATTCTGTCTACCCCGCGCATCAGATGTCACGATCCCAGCGTCCTTGAGAACCCGAAGATGTTTGGAGACGGCCGGACGACTCATCGCGAAGGGAGCGGCGAGCTCCTTTACGGTTG
>QQUL01000114.1 GCA_008501565.1 Armatimonadota bacterium | reverse complement strand
CGATAGCGACCGTCCTGACGGCGTGGTCAGCGTTCCAGGCCGGCAAATGGAGAGGTGACCAGTCCATCAACTTCTCCCAGGCCGGAGCCTTCCGCACGGAATCGACTCGTCACGACACCTTGGGTGGTCAATTGACGCAGATTGACGTTGCCATGTACATCGACTGGGTCTCCGCCGTATTCGAGGAAGTCGACAGTGGAAAAATCGTCCTGACCGACCCGACGGCCTACGAGCCGACTCGGGGCACCGTGTCCGGTTTCCTCTACCTGCGATTCCGCGATGAGTTCAAACCCGCTGTCCAGGCGTGGATGGCGACCGATCCGTTGAACAACCCCGATGCTCCCCCCACGCCGTTCGCCATGGACGAGTACGTTGTTGCTGAGAATGTGGAGGCCGAGCTGCTCCGCGTCGCGGCGGACGAGAGCGCACTCGCTGCACGCGAATCGAACCAGAACGGCGACAACTATGTCCTGACGATGGTGTTGTTCGCTTCGGTGCTGTTCTTCGCCGGGGTGAGTTCGAAGATCTACAAACCTCGTAACCGGCTGATCGTCGTCGGTATCGGATTGATCATGTTGATCACTGGAATCGTGATCGACTTCAGCCTCCCGATTCTCATCTAGAGGGCCGCTGGTCGTCGCTAGTGACGATCTCCACCGTTGTCAACGCCTCGTGAGGCACGCAGCTGATCGGCGATGATGAACGCAAATTCCAGACTCTGACTGGCGTTGAGGCGCGGGTCGCAGTGTGTGTGGTACCGATCGGCGAGGTTCGACTCCTGGATCTTCATCGCCCCGCCCGTACATTCGGTGACATTCTGCCCGGTCATCTCGAAGTGAACACCACCAGGATGGGTTCCATGGGCGCGGTGAATGGCAAAGAACTGTTCGACCTCTGACACGATCCGCTCGAATGGGCGAGTCTTGTAGCCGTTGGCCGAGACCATGGTGTTGCCATGCATGGGATCGACGGACCATACGACTTCCATTCCTTCCTTGGTCACCGCATCGATGAGGGCCGGCAGATGATCGGCAACTTGGTCGGCACCGTGGCGGGTGATGAGCGTGAGCCGCCCGGGATCGTTGTCGGGGTCAAGGACTGAGATCAGTCGTACGAGTTCGTCGGGGGTCAGTGACGGTCCACACTTGAGGCCGATGGGGTTTTCCACGCCTCGGAGTAGTTCGACGTGGGCGCCATCGAGCTGGCGGGTGCGGTCACCGATCCAGAGCATGTGTGCAGAGCATGCGTAGTAGTCGCCGGTCAGGGAATCGACGCGGGTGAGGGCTTGCTCAAAGCCCGGGAGAAGGGCCTCGTGGCTCGTGTAGAAGTCTGTCTCTCGGAGTTGTGGAACCGTCTCCGAGGTGAGGCCGATCGCACGCATGAACGCGAGCGTCTCATCCAGTTCGGATGCCAGTTGTTCATATCTCTCGAACTGGTCTGTGTCCTTGACGAACTCAAGGTTCCAGCGATGGACCTGTTCGAGGTTCGCCATCCCTCCCTGGGCAAATGCGCGCAGGAGGTTGAGGGTCAGAGCCGATTGGTGATACGCCTTGAGAAGTCGCGCCGGATCGGGAATCCTGGAATCGGCGTCGAACGCGATCCCGTTGACGATGTCTCCTCGGTAGCTCGGGAGCGCTTCGTCACCCTGGACTTCGAGGTCCTCCGACCGAGGTTTTGCGAACTGGCCGGCCATTCGCCCGACCTTGACCACGGGAAGTGAGGCACCGTAGGTGAGAACCACGGACATCTGGAGCATGACTTTGAACGTGTCGCGGATGACATCGACATGGAACTCGGCAAACGATTCTGCACAGTCACCACCCTGCAGGAGGAAGGCCTCGCCACGGGCAACTTTCCTCAATTGCTTGCGCAGACTGCGAGCCTCCCCGGCAAAGACGAGCGGGGGCGACGACGCAAGGTCCTTCTCAACGCCGGCAAGTGCGTCAGGGTCTGGATATTTCGGTTGCTGGAGCGCTGTTTTGGTGCGCCAGCTGTCGGGCGTCCAAGTCATGATTCCAAGCCCAGGATTCGATTCCGAGCGACATGTGCTGCCTGCTCTGTCGCGGGATGGTAACCATTCAACGTTCTTGGTCAACCCGTGGAATTGCTGTTCGGCTAATAAAGGAGCATCCCCGTCACGACTGAGGCGATCAGGAAGGCACCGACAACGAGGACTCCGACCCGAACAAGGAGTGAGCGTCTTGGCATCGATCACTCAGCATTCGCAACGAGGAAGGCGACCGCAATCGCCAGCACGACGAACCCGGCGATGAGAAGCCATGTACCGATGATTCCGAGGATTCGTCCGATCCGAGCGTTGGATTCACCCTCTGGCGAACGCCGCCCGGCGCCGATCGCTTCAAGTTCGCGGTTACCCATGTACCAGGCAACGGGCGAAAGAAAGTTCACGAAGAATCCGACAATTCCAAGCACCAGGATCAGAGTCCCGTTCGAGGCCTCCTCGTAATGCGTCTGTTCTCGATCCATGTGTTTCCCGTTTCTCTAGTGCTCACGCTCGACGATTTCATTCTTGTAATCAGCGATGGCCGCCTCAACGACTCGCCATGCATGCTCGCGTCCGTAGCGTTCCTCGATCACGACGGGGTGGTCGCGACCGGGAACGAGCTTGTAGGTGAGGAAGTAGTGCTCAAGGCGATCAATCAAACGGATTGGGAGGTCCGCGAGGTCCTCGGCGCTTGCAAAGATTTCGTCGTTGGCAAGAACGGCAACAATCTTGTCGTCAGCCTCTCCCCCATCGATCATGCGCAAGCCACCGACCACCCTGGCTGGCAGCACGATGTCTGCACGGTCGATGGGTCGCTCCGAGAACACACAGATGTCAAGCGGGTCACCGTCTGCAACCTCGGTTTCTGGACTCAGCGCCGCCACCTGTGTGCCGCAGTACGTCTGAGGTATCAACCCGTAGAGCGTCGGCGGCGAACTGCTGGTTTGCTGCGGTCTGTCGACCTTCAAAAGGCCACTCACCTTGTCGAGTTCATACTTCACAACATCGCGTGGCGTAATCTCGATATATGCAGTGACGAGTTGCGGCGGGTTGGGACCGGGACTCACGCCATGCCACGGGTGTGCCCGTGCGTCAGGAAGTTTCCGAATGCTCACAGGCCGTACTCAAGCACACCAACCCACCCATAACAACGTCCCGGATCATCACGTCGGATCGTCGTCGGTATGGTCGCTGATCCAGCCGAGCGCGTCGCTGTACGCCAACCTGAGGGTCTTCCCGACCCATTCGTCAGATGTATAGATGTTGGCATCGCCCACGGCTCTGGCGACACCCGTCACCTTGAGCTGGCGATCGGTGTGTTCGTTTCCGGTGATGATGGCAAGCTTGCAGTTCGCAGCATGGAGGTCCTCCGCGTAACGCCGAAGCACATCCATGAACGTTGACCCAATGTCGCCACGACCTCGTAGACGGAGAATCACGACGGAAGCTTCGGACGACTCGTCGATGTCGGGGAGCAGGTCCTCGAATACGGGGGCTGCAGCAAAGAACAGGCTGCCGTACGGCTGGAGTACCACGACCTCGTGGGATCCGATTGTTTCGGGAGGAGCCGTTTCACGCATGTTGCCTGCTTCGTCGAGGATCCGTCGCTTCAGGGTTGCTCGGTTCGATTCGTTGATGATGTAGAGGATCATCGAGATGCCAACTCCAACCAGGACGGCGTTTTGGAGAGGGATGATCATGGTGAGGACGAACGTCACTCCCATCACCACCGCCTGTGTCTTGCCGGTCTTCCAAACGGCGGTTATCTGAGCCGGTTTGATCGTGCGGTACCCGACCGTCATGAGCAGGCCGGCGAGTGCCGGCATGGCGATGTATCCAACGGCGCCGGCAAACACAACCGTCACACCAGCGATCACCGCACCTGCGATGAGGAGGGCGAGCCGGGTTCTTGCACCAGCATTGGTGACCAAAGATGTGGCAGACATGGATCCACCGACAGGCATGCCCTGGAACATGCCCACGGCAATGTTGGCGGCTCCCTGTCCGACGAAATCACGCGATGCGTCTGGATAGTTTCCGTTCTCGTCGGGGAAGCTCGCAGATATTCCTGCGCCCTGGACGAGACCGATGAACGCAAGAGAGACCGCCGGGATGATCAAGGCGGGCATTTGCCCGAACAGGGGCATCATTGGCAGCGGCAGGGAGTTCGGGACATCCGCAATGTCTCTGAGTTGCGCCACGTCCCAGCTGAGCATGACAACGACAGCCGATCCGAGAACGATGCCAACCACCATCCCGAGTGGTCCGAGTTTCGTCCGCTCAAGGACGATGATGAGCACGATGGTCGCAATGCCGACGGTGAGGGTTGCGAGATGGATCTGGCCGGGGTGCACAAGGAGGTCGAAGGCACGAGCAACTCGGTTGCCGCCCTGGGCGACATACCCGGTGAAGTTGTCAAGCTGGCCAAGGATGATGTTGACGCCAACGGCATTGATGAACCCGACCATGACGGCATTCGACACGAACCGAAGAATCGATCCGAGCTTCAGAAGCCCCGCAGCAAGCATCACGATGCCTGTCACGATCGAAAGCGTGAAGAGCATGCGTGCGGGGTCATCGGCGGAGTGCACCGCTCCGACGTCGGCGACGACGATCGCCATCGCACCGGTCGCCTGAACCGCCATGAACGAGGAGCTTGTGAAGAGACCGCCCGTGAAGGTCCCGACCATGTAGGCATACAGCCCATAAACCGGATTCACCCCGGCGAGTAATCCACCAGCGAGACCGTCGGGCACACTCTCGACGCCAAGCACAAGACCAGCTACGGCATCCTGCTTCAGCGTTTCCTTGCGGAACAAGGTCTTCAACCGCTTCATTGCGGAATCAGGGGTGGGCGCATGGGTAGTTCCTCGTCTTGCATCACGGCGACTCAGTAGCGGCACCGCAGTGCAGAGTCCGCCCTGTGAACGCCCAGGAGCGTAGTGGTATATTCAGGCGCAGAGGGATCTCTATCGGGTCCCGCGACACACGAGGAGTTACGCCATGCCACGCAGACGTGGGCGAGCAATGGGACCCGGACGGCCGATGGCGCGAGCTCGCCGGACCCGCCGGCGGAGACGTCGTCGCAGAGTTCTCCTCGTTGGTGGCATGGTCGCATTCGGCGCCCACAAGATGTCCCAGAAGGATGCCCAGCGGATCGAGGAGCACACCGGCGTCAACCCCGAGGAACTCGAGGATGACGAACTCGAACAGGCGATGACCGAACTCGACATCGAGCCGCAGCCCGTCACCCAGGAGGACCTCGATGAAGCAGGGGGCGGAGACGCGGCAGAAGGCCCAGCCGCAGCCGCGCCCGCTGCGTCGAGCGACTACGTGGCCGAGTTGGAGAAGCTGGCTTCACTCCGTGACGCCGGCGTCCTCACCGATGCCGAGTTCGACGCCAAGAAGAAGCAGATCCTGGGACTCGACTGAACTCGCCAGCGGCCTTCTCAGATGAACAGTTGCACATCAGCGGACGCAGCGTAGTCCAAGAAGGCCGCTGCGCCTGCGATGTCACATCCTTCGATCAGGTCGTCCTCGGAGACGTTCATCACCCCCATGGTCGTTGCACACGCAAAGAACGTGACATCGAGATCCCGGGTCATGTCGATGAACTCGGGGATGGTCGGCATTCCCGCAGCGTCCATCCACTTCTTCATGGTCTTGGTCGCCATCGCCGTCGCACCCGGAATGGCCCCGACGATGTTGGGCATTTGGATCGGGCCCGCGGGATTCGCAAGCGACGCGACCTTCAGGGACTCGAAACGGTCCTTGTGGAGAATGTCGAGACCGTAGAAGGTGAAGTAGATGCCGACCTGCCACCCGAGACTGGCCGCCGTGAGGGCAAGTATGAGCGGTGGGTATGCCTGATCGAGCGTTCCCTTGGACGCCACGAGCGCCAAACGTCTCGGTCTCTCGCCCGCCTCGGGCGTGCCGACTTCGGGTGTCGCTGCCGTCGTCACGAGCCACTTCCCTTCTCGATCAGGAAGGTCTGAGTCGTCCCTTGATCGTCGACCTTGAGAAGGACGTCGCCGCGTTGGTGTGCAAACGCCGGAATGTCCGCAAGTGACCCCGGATCGGTGCAGATGATTCTGAGAACATCGCCCTGTTTGAGACCCTTGAGTGCCAGACCTGCCTTGTAGACCGGGAGCGGGCACAGCATGCCCGAGGTGTCAAGGGTCTCTGTTGGTTCTATTCGGCTTGCGTTGTCTTTTGTCATCGTTGCGACATCCTTTTCATGTGGATCGTTCGTCACGAGGGCTGTCCCTCGTTGCCGAGTCTTTCGATGAAGTACGACGTGTACTTCGTACTTGCGTCCGGGGAAACACCGACGATCAGACCATCACCGAGACCGTCGTATTGATCGATGGCGTGTGCGATGGCTCCCGTCGACAATCCGACCATGAGGCCATCTCGACGGTGGAGACGGAGCGTCATCGCATACGCGTCGTCGTCGTCAACCATGACGACGTCATCGATCACGCTCCGATCGAGATTTCCTGGTTCGTTGGCTTCCGCAAAGCTCTTGAGGCCGGGAAGCCGGTGCCCTGCCTGCGGCTCTATCGCGATGACCCGGATGTCTGGATTCTGCTGCTTGAGATAGCGTCCGGTTCCGGTGAGCGTTCCACACGTTCCGAAGCCCGCGAAGAAGGCAGAGATCTGTCCATCCGTCTGGTTCCAGATCTCGGGGCCGGTGGTCTCGAAGTGGGCCCTGACATTGTCAGGATTCTCGTACTGGTCGGCCATGACGTAGCGGGTGCCATTCTCGGACGCGGCGAGTGATCGGGCGAGGGCAATAGCCCCGTCCTTGGGGTGATCGACAGGACACAGCTCGTCAGGGGTCTCCCACACTTCGGCACCGAGCATCCGGAGGATCGTCTTCGTCTCCTCGGGAACGCCGTCGGGAATCGTGATCGTGACCTTGGTGTCATTGATGGCGCCCATCGCGGCGAGAGCGATTGCGGTATTCCCCGAAGACGCCTCGACGAGTTCACGGCCCTCAAGGTCACCGCGATCGACCATTCCCTGTACGAGGTACGCCGCTGCGCGGTCCTTGATGGAACCGAACGGATTCATCCATTCGAGCTTGAGATAGACGTTGTCGACCCCGAGCGAGTTGCGTACCCGCACAAGGGGTGTCGGATTGTTCACATCGGGGAGAAGATCACGGATGTCCTCGAACCGACGGGCGGCGTAGTCCGATCTGGAGGGAGATGCAGGATGTGTGATTGCTGTCATGTGACGGTGCTCCTGGTGGCGATTGGCGGATCGTGACAAAAGAAAAACCCGCTCCGGCAAATGTGCCGTGCGGGTTGTGGGGTTGGAATTGTCTTCTGGGACTCAATGAACCTCGACGCGCACGGCGATGTTGCAACGGCAACAGCACGCCATAACGCAGAAGGATCGATTGATCATGTCATGAAGCCTAGCGCCAGATTGATGCGGCAAAGCCGAAAGCGTTCTCCGGGTTTCCCCCGGAGAACGCTTTTGTCGTGTCGACGACTACCGGCGTGGCTTGGCTTCGTTCACGTTGATGTTGCGGCCCTTGAGCTCCGTGCCATCAAGATCGCGGATTGCGTCCTGTGCACGCGCCTCGGCGCCGAGTTCAACGAACCCGAATCCACGGGACTGTCCCGTGTCACGGTCATTGATGATTGACGCAGAATCGACGGTTCCGTATTCGGCGAATAGGTCTTTGAGGTCTGCTTCAGTTGCAGAGAAAGGCAAGTTGCCTACGAATATGTTCATGGGTATTCCTTTTGGAATGATGAGCGACTGTGTGTCCCTCGGAAGTCAGATGTCCGGAACCGACCCGAATTCACAAGGTCGAAGGACAGAGGAAAGGGGAGGCCGCCGAAGCAGCTGATATCAGCATACGGGTAGCCGATCCAATTCCGCACCTTATCCCGTGCCGCTACCGGATCAGGGTGGGATCAGGGTTTGTTGTGGGTTTTGGTGGGTGGCTCGGTGGTGGGTTCTACAGAGCAGTGTCATGTTGTTGAGGCTGGTTTGGCCTCCGTTGGCCCAGTGGGTGAGGTGGTGTGCGTCACACCAAGATGGTGGTGCATCGCATCCGTCCCATCGACAGCCACCGTCGCGTTGGTCAAGGGCTCGACGTATGGCGGGCGTGAAGGTTCTGGACCGGCGACCGACATCGAGTGGTTCGCCTTGAGCGTTGAGGATCATCCGTATGACTCCTGAGTCACAGGTGATGCGCTGCATCTCGTCGGGATCAAATACGAGCCCGTCGATGGTTGGGAGTTCTTCTTTGAGACCTACCAGGGTTTCAAGTGACGTCGTGACCGTGATGTGCGGTTTGGATCCACCAGAGGTACCGATCTGGTCACTGTTGGTGAGCCAGAACGTACACAGGTCACCGAGGGCGTCGGCACGGCGTTGCCACGGATAACGGTCATCATCTGATCCGTCTCGTGACGCTTGAAGGTTTTCACGATCAACAATCGAACGGATCGCAGTATCGACAAGGGACCCGGTTTCGGGGTCGAGTTCGCCACTGAAATGCCACATCCCCTCCCACGTTTGACAGATCGAGAAACGTCGACGCTGCCTTTGATGTTTGACCTTCACAACTGCTGAGGGGTAGTCGACTTGTTGTTCCCAATGCTCGATCGCAACCCGAAGATCCTTGGTGGTGAGATATTGGGCAATGTCGGCAAACACCGCCTCATGGTGATCAAACTCTAAAGGGTGGCGCCGTTTGGCCCGGGTCAACAAACGTATCCCATCAGGAGTGATCGCACCCACCAAAGCCGCCTCAGCAACAGCAGGCATCGTCACAAGTGTCCGGGCCGTGCGCACCATGGAAGACGCAGCCCCCAATACGTAGCAACAAGCCGGCCTGCAATGCGTCAATGCGTTCCTTGAACTCGACGATCGATGCCTCAAGATCGTCATCACTCAACACTGCTATCTCAGCACCAATATCGGTTGTGTTGTCTGTGTCGGCAGACTCTCCGGCCAACACCCCAATGCTACGCACTGGTGTGCTGCCGTCCTCTCCGAAGACCCCGCCCGATGAGGGGGTGGGATTCTTCATACCCCCACACTATCGAACATACGTTCGACTGTCAAGGACTTTTCGCGGATTGCTGGCTGAACGGGGGCTACATGACCACAGGGTTCACGACACCGGGACTTTGCGTTCCGAGAGGTGCTTGACGATGTGTTTGGCGTCGATGGGCATGCCGACCAAAGTTTCTGACCACAGTGAGTGCTGGAAGAACAAACCGCAGAAGTAGAAACCTGGCTGGGATTCCACTATCCCACGTTCGTGTTCGGGCCTGCCGTCACTGTCGAAGACAGGTACGTCAATCCAATCGAACCCAGGGCGAAATCCCGTGCACCACACGACGTTCGCTACGTCGAGGACTCTGCCGCCGGCGAGTTCGGGGCAACCATTTTTGACACCGGCGACCCGGTCAACACGTTCGGCTCCGGCCCTCACCAGATCAGACGGTTTGACCCGTACCAAAGGGGCCGTGGGATGTCCCAGCATCTTCGGTCGTGCTTTCCGGCCGATTGGCGTGCGGGTGTTGAGCAGCCTCACGGCGGCAAACCGAACCAGGCGAACCCCGACATTGCGACCGATCCAGTGTTCAATCCGGAACGGAATGACGCCGTTCGGGGTACCCGATACAAAGGTCTGGTGAGTTTGCGCGAGCTCCAAACCAATGTCGGCTCCAGAGTTCCCAAGACCGACAATGAGGACCGGACCGTCGACGAGTTGGGACGGTTTCTTGTATTGGGACGAATGCAGCTGCACGACGCCGGGATCAAGGTCAGGTGCGAAGTCCGGGACATGGGGAATCTGAGCATCTGCCATCGCCACGATCACGTTTGCCGAACGAAGGGTGTGGTCGCCCGTTTCGACGACATAGGTGTCACCATCCGTACCGACTCGGGTCACTCGGGTGTTCGATCGTATCGGGAGGTCGTTTGCTTCGGCGTAGCGCTCAAGGTAGTCAGCAACGGCATCCTTGCCCACGAACTCATCGCCTTTGGCGGGAAACGGCATACCGGGCAGGCTTGCATACCTCGCTGGCGGGAAAAGGACCAGAGAGTCCCATCGTTTGCGCCATGCATCACCGACTCGGCCGCTCGCATCGAGAATGACGAAGTCAATTCCCCGTTGCTTGAGTTCGTAGCCGACGGTTAGCCCTGTTTGTCCGCCGCCGATGACGATGGTGTCGAAGGAGTCGGTGTTCCCGTTTGTGTGTGTCATGGTCGGGTCCTTTCGAGTGGCGTAAGGACAACGTATGGAAAGAAAGCTGTCCTTGCATCGCCAGAACCACCCAACTTTGCACGGCTGCACATATGGGTAGTCCTACCCATGCACGGAATCGGCTGTCTGCAATCGACCGCCTATGCCAGCCCGTTCCTGATTGCCCAGGCCGTTGCCGCGGCTCGTGTAGAAACGTCGATCTTCGTGAAAATGTTCGAAACGTGCCGATCGATCGTCCGTTCACTCACGACGAGATCCGCAGCGATCGCGCGATTGGTCGCACCCGATGAAACCAGCCGCAGCACTTCGACTTCCCGATCAGTCAGCCCCGCGGGCCACTCCGAACGGGGTGGGTTGATCAGCGTGTCAATGGTTCGGATGTCAGGCGTCGCCCCCAACTCGACAAAGGTTGAGCGTGCAGCCTTGCATTCGCGGACAGCACCGGCGTCATCGCCGCGGGCTTTGAGGGCTCGAGAAAGGTCGACCCGGCATCGGGCGAGCTCATAGGGGAAAGACAGGGACTGCCAAACACCT
>QQUL01000198.1 GCA_008501565.1 Armatimonadota bacterium | reverse complement strand
TGCTGGACGTCCTTGTCTCCCCTGCCCGAGAGATTCAACACGACCGTCCGCCCCTGCAACGTTGCCGATTCGCGGACGATCCATGCAAGGGCATGGCTCGACTCGAGCGCAGGGATGATCCCCTCTGTTCGACACAGAAGGTGAAAAGCCTGAACGGCTTCGTCATCAGTGACGCTGTGGTAGCGCACCAATGCCTCGTCCTTGAAGTACGCGTGTTCCGGCCCCACACCCGGGTAGTCGAGGCCCGCCGAGATCGAGTGAGCCTCAAGCACCTGACCGAAGTCGTCCTGGAGCATGTAGGTCATGGCCCCGTGGAGTACACCTGGCGATCCATGACCGAGCGAGGCTCCGTGTTTCCCGGAGGAGATACCGAGACCCGCTGCCTCCACACCCACAAGGTCAACATCCGGGTCACCGGCGAACGGGTAGAACACGCCCATCGCGTTCGATCCGCCCCCGACCGGAGCAACGATCGTCTGGGGTACGGGAAACCCCGGCGACCCGTCAAGCTGCATCCTGAGTTCCTCACCGATGACTTTCTGGAACTCCCGAACCATCCACGGAAACGGATGTGCTCCGACGACCGACCCAATGATGTAGTGCGTGGTTTCAACACTCGCCACCCAATCGCGAAGCGCTGCCGAAACGGCGTCCTTGAGAGTTCCGGCTCCGGACGAGACCGGGATGACCTCGGCACCGAGGAGGCGCATCCGATATACATTCAACGCCTGGCGCTCGATGTCCTTCTCCCCCATGTACACCGCACACTCGAGTCCGAGCAGCGCGCATGCCGTTGCTGTCGCGACACCGTGCTGGCCCGCTCCCGTTTCGGCGATCACCCGTGGTTTCCCCATCCGTTTGGTGAGCAGGCCCTGTGCAACGGTGTTGTTGATCTTGTGTGCACCCGTGTGGGCGAGATCCTCCCGCTTCAGCCACAGGTCAACTCCGAGCCGATCGCTCAACCGATCCGCTCGATACACAGGTGTCGGTCTCCCGACGAAAGTGGCGAGCAAATGGTCCAAATCTGCATGGAAGCCGTCGTCGACCCAGGCTTCGACGAACGCAGACTCAAGCTCTTCCAACGCTGGCATCAGGGTCTCAGGAGCAAAGCTCCCGCCGAAAGCCCCAAAGCGGCCGCCGTTGTCGGGTCGATTGAGCCTCATCGTGCTTTCGCCTCGTGGATGAAGTCGACGATGCTACTCGGGTCCTTGACCCCCGGGGATGACTCGAGACGGCTCGACGCATCGACCCCGAACGGATCAAGAGCAGCGATGGCAGCAGCGACATTGTCGGGTCCGAGGCCGCCGGCGAGCACATACGGGCGACCGGGTGAATCGAGGACGTGCCAGTCGAATGTGATACCTGTGCCCCCGTGGCCGGAACCCGATGCTGTGTCGAACAGCGGAAGGCTTTGGGCCGGAATGCTGGAAATGTCCGTCTCTGGGCCGGTTGGCAGGACACGGACAGGATGCAGACTGAGGTATCCGGCATCGACGGCTTCGGCAGCAACGCCCGTTGCGTGAAGTCCGTGGTTCTGGATCCCATCCGCTCCGGTCAGCTCGGCTGCCGCCAGGGCTTCCGAGGGGGTCAGATCAACGGTGACGATGAACCTCGCAATGGGCACGGCACGCATCAGGTCGGCGGCTCTGTCGACTGTGATCGTTCGAGGTGAGTTCGGTGCAAGAACGAAACCCACAGCATCCGCACCACCGTCAACGGCCGCGTCGAGAGATGCCTCGTCGGTGATGCCGCAGATCTTCACCCACGCCATGGATCGCACCTCCTCATCGAACAGATCTGAGCGCTTCCACCATTGCCGCGGGATCCGGGGCACGAACAAGTGCCTCTCCCACCAAGATGGCGTCGTAGCCCGCCCGTGCCATGCGTGCGGCACTGCTCGTGGTCGACACCCCTGACTCTGCAATCGACACCACGTCGCCATGCAGGTGATCAGCTGCCTCCTCCGCTACGGCGAGATCGGTCTCGAACGTGTGCAGGTCTCGGTTGTTGACACCGACCACCGATGCGCCAACCTCGATGGCCCGATGCAGCTCCTCGATCGTGTGGGCCTCGACGACCGCGGTCAGTCCTGCCTCTTGTGCCGTGTCGAGCATCGCCCCTATGGCAGCGTCGCTCAGGGCGGCAACGATCACGAGGACAGCATCGGCGCCAGCCGCCCGAGCCTCCCAGATCTGCGAGGTCGAGCGGGTGAAGTCCTTGCGCAGCACGGGGACAGAGACAGCATCGCGAACTGCTCTGAGGTCATCAAGCGAACCACCGAAGAAATCGGGTTCGGTGAGCACGGAGATGGCGCTTGCTCCCCCGGCCTCGTACGCAACGGCCTGCCTGACGGGGTCGAGATCGGTGCTGATGTCTCCGACCGAGGGGGATCGACGTTTGATCTCTGCGATTATCGAGAGCCCTTCACTGGTCAGTGCCTTCGTGAAGTCTCGTGCTGGGGATGCACCACGCGCGAGCTCTCGATATTGATCGATCGCCGCGTCGGTGGCGATCGCACGCCTGTCTGCTGAAGCGAGAATCTTGGAAAGCACGGTTCCATGCTATCCCCACTCAGCCGCGCCCGGCCGGAAAGGTGACTCGAAAAGTCGTCCCTGATGCAATGTCACTCTCGCAGGTGACAGTACCGCCCATTGCCATCGTCAGCTCGGAGACGATGGCGATGCCGAGACCTGAGCCTGACGGCCGCAAAGCCCGGTACCG
>QQUL01000010.1 GCA_008501565.1 Armatimonadota bacterium | reverse complement strand
TATGACCACCACGGCCAGGATGACCACCACTGCGATGAACCCATCGAGGATTCGTTCCGAGGCAATGCCGAGGAGGAAGACCCCGAGGAAGGCGCCGGGTATGCGCCCTCCGATGACCCACCCCACACCCGTGAGATCGATGGCGCTGCGCTCCCGCCAAGCCATCGAAACCGTTAGGGGCAGGGCCATGAGGAGCTGTGGCACGGGGACGAGATCAGGGTGAAGCAATGCGAGGATTGGAATAGAAATCACGCCGAAGCCGATGCCGACCGTTCCCTGAACGGCGGCTGCCCCAGCCGTAATCATGAGGGCAGCCACCCAGACAAGTATCGACATCATGGGATTGTCTCACGGATTCGGATCGCGGAATCGGTATGCCCGTCGGTGTCACTGCATTCGCCGTACTTCCTCATCGTCAACCCCCGAACTCTCCGGAACCCGACATCCTGTTCCTGCGCCACACCACTACCGTTCCGTCCATGAAGCGTCTCCTCCTTGTCGTAGCTGTACTGGTTGTGTTCGTTGGAGCGTGTTCGTCCGACACCGAGCCGCTGATTGGTCTACGGGTTTCCTCCGATTCGGCCGTTGGCGACTCACGTCTGCTTTTCGCGGTCAACGAGGTTGATGGAACTCGCAGGGGTTCACCGGACGAGGTCGTCACCGTTGTGGCCTCCCCCCTTGACGAACCAAGCCGTTCCTATGAATCGGTCGCCGACTTCACATGGATCGTGCCGAACACGATTGGTGTGTACCGAGCGACCGTGCCCTTCGATACCGCCGGTCTCTGGCAGATCGACTTTGCGATCTCGACGGGCGAGCCAACGGAACCGTTTCTTGTTGACATCCAAGCGTCGCCTTCGTCGGTCGCCATTGGCGAGCCAGCACCTCTGGTTGAGACTCGCACGCTTGCCGACACACCGATTGAGGAGCTCACGACCGATGATGATCCGGTTCCGGAGCTCTATGAGTCGTCACTTCACGAGGTACTCCAAAACGGGCGGAAAACCGTCGTGCTGTTCGCGACACCTGCCTTTTGCGTTTCGTCAACATGTGGCCCGCTGCTCAACCAGATGAAGCACGTGATGCCCCAAGCTCCCACCGTCGACTTTGTCCACATTGAGGTCTACGAGGGATTCCGCGAGCCCGGGTTTGTGCCAGACGCACAGCACCTGGCTCCGGCGGTCGCCGAGTTTGGGCTCATCAACGAGCCGTGGATATTCGTGATGGATGAATCCGGGATCGTCACCTCGCGACTCGAAGGCGTCCTCATCGACGGTGAGCTTGAGGAAATCCTGGGCGTGGGGTAGGAGAGCAGTGATCAGGACCAGATGGTGGTGGCTGGCCGTGATCGCTCTTGTAGGCGCCGTCTCCGTCGGCTGCTCATCTCCGAATGAATTGGCAAGCAACCAGGTTTCGGGAATTGTCACAGAGGTCAGCGGAGACCTGACGAGTGTCGATTCGTTCGTTGTTCTCGACAGCGATGGCAACAGTCACCTGTTCCGACCTGCTCCCGGGCTGCTCTTCTACGGTGGGCCCCTCATCCACCTTCGGGACCACGTAACGACGGGTCAGCGAGTCACGGTCACCTTTGAGTCGGCAGCGTATGGCGGGATGACCGCGGTGCTGGTCGAACACGAAGACCCGGATTCAGAACACCAGGTCCCTTCATCTGACTTCTGACTTCTGACTTCCGACTTCCGACGTCAGATCTACGCGGCGAGGAGTTCTGGATCGTCGGCGGGGACGGATGGTCTGGCGAGAATGTAGGAAAGCCACGCAACGGATCCACCTGCCAGCAAGCCGGCGACGGCGGCGAGAACAACGAAATCCGCGACACCAATGACGGCGCTGCCTTCGCGGACAGAGCCCATGACGGTGATACCGAGTGGGAACACCACCATCGCGACGGTGGGGGCGATGAGGGCGCCGACCGATGCGATCACGCCGAGTGACACAGACTTGCCCTCCGGTTCGATGACTCGTGCGACAACTCGTGTGATGGTCGCGATCAGCGCTCCGCCCACGATGCCTGCGAGTATGACGATCATCCAGGTTGCGGAGGCTGCGGCCGAGAACGTTGGCACGACGTCCGTTCCGTCAAGCTCGACGGTGAGCGACGGCACCGCGCCGTACGCCGCGAAGAACGTGAAGAGGGCAAGGGCCATGACGAGACCTGCGACGCCGCCGATGACGAGTGCTGCGGTGTAGTTCGGCTTCATGGCGTGGATTCTAAACCGGTTCGGGAAAGCGAATGCTTTGTCACCGTGCACACACATCGGGGGCGTAGATACCGATGATCCGATCTGAATCGTCCTGTCCCTGCACGGGGCCCCACAGCAGAACGGTCCCCGATGCCGCACTCGTAACCGTGTACGTTGAGCCGAGCTTGGGATCCGATCCGAACGTGACAACTTGGCTCTCGTAGATGCTGTTGAGATCAGCCACGGTGTCCCCGATCTTGAGCCCACTCAGTGTCTCGATGGCGGCCGGTGGTTCTTCGATGAGCCCGAAGTTGATGTCGTTGCGATATCCGTTGAAGACTTCTTGCCCACCGGACTTGGTAACGATTGCAGCGAAGGTTTCGAACGTCAGGATCCGTTCGAGATCGCCAGCGCATACGCCCCATTGATCGGTTGATGTTTGCCACCCGGTGTCGACAGGTTCACCGAACGAGGCGACCAGCCTACCGATTGCGACGTCAGCTTCTGTTCCGAAAACGATGTCCTTGATGTCGTTGTCCATCACGCCCAGGCCGTCGGTCCTCATCTTGAGGTCCTCTGCCGGAATGGGTGGATCAACCGCTGGATAGGGATCGGTCGAGGGAATCGTGGTCGATGACGTCGTGGTGGTGTCGGTGTCTGGGACGGTGGTTGTGGTATCCCCGCCAGCAGTGGTGGTGGTTGTTGTTGTTCCCACAGCCGTGCCGTTGTCGTCGGATCCAAAGAGCTGGAACACCGCAACGGAGATCGCAACGAGGAGGAGTCCGAGAATCAATCCGGTGAGCAGTGGTGAGCCGGGAGGCTGACCTGACGGTGGTTGTTGAGGGTCCGTGGGGGGAAACCCCGATGGAGGAGGCAGCGGGGGGATGTCCGCATACGGGTCCGTCCAACCCGGTGGATTGTCGAATGGATCCCCGTTGTACGGGTCCTTTGGGTCGCTCACAGCACCGATCCTCGTTGATTCATCCGCATTGTATGTCCCTCATCGAAAGTGCGCTGGTATCGACCACGCTACGAGTTCTCCGTCGGGAGATCGTCCCCATACTGAGCCGCGATCACGTCCTTCGGACTCATCGTTTCCTTGAGGATCGACTGGTTCGATGGCGATCTCGACAGCCGCACGGGGATCTGGAGTCGGTTGATGTCGTCGATGTCGATGTCGCGAGTCGACCAAGCGAGGTTGATTGCGTCGCCGAGGCTCAATGTGTTGCTCAGAATGAAGGTGTCGGCAATTGCGGCGACGATCTCGGTGAGCTGGCGAGGCGAACTGAATGACTTCAGCTTCTTGGCGAGCTGGAGGATCAGTTCCTGCTGATGCTCGTTGCGTAGGAGATCGCCTCTCCCTGGCACCGATCGCCAGCCACCGTCACGAAACTCTTCGGTGTGACGCGACCGAACCCATGACAAAGCCTGTTCCCCGTTTGCGTTGGTGCAGCCTTCCGGAAGGTCGAGCTCTGCCCCGGGATCCCTCACGGCATGATCGAGGCAGATTTCGATACCGCCCACCGCGTCGATGATGTCAATGAAGCCATCGAAATCGAATACGGCGAAGTGATCAACGTCGATCCCCGTCATGTCGGACACCTGGACCGAGAGCAACGTTCCACCGTTGATGTCCTTGCCGGGACACCCCTTCGACAACGTGTTGATGCGGGTGTTCCCACCTGTACAGGGGTTCGACACATAGAGATCCCGAGGAAAGGACATCATGAACGGCTCGGCGCCGTTCGTCGGCAGAACGAGGTACAAGATCACGTCACCGTTCCCGGAATTGGCATCACCACCGATGAGGAGCATCGTGACGAACGGTTCATCCGGCAATGTGGGTGTGGTGGTTGTCGGCCCGTTCGCAATCGGGGCCGCAATCGGGATGGTCGTGGTGGTTGTGACGCCAACGGGTTGCAGAGCGGCACGAGCATCGGCCAACGCAAACGTTTCTCGATCGATGCTGTTCCACGAACCCCACAGCTGTGCGCCCGTAAACGCTCCGTAGCCGACAAGAAGAATCACGGCACCGGCGACGGCGCGGATTGCGACCGGACCGGGCTTGGGTCTGTCGGGCGATCCGGTGCGAACGATGGAGAACCACCAGACGGAAAGACCGATCGCGGTGGCAGATAGGGCTGCTGCAACAACCAGTGCGTGGGTATCCGCGATGGTCATGAGGAGGACGAACGCGGCGATCGTCGAAGCTGCGAATATGCCGTTCGCCACGGTGAAGATCCTGTGCCATACGGGCGTTGATTCGGATCTGCTCGTCATGAGCGGCTCTCGGTGTCGGCCATGGCATCCGCGGCGTCAGTGGCTGGAAGCGAGGTTGGGGATCCGGCAACATAGGAGGCGGGTGGCGGTGCTTGTCCGCCGGCACGATTGACGATGAAGCCGAGCGGTGGAGCCCCGACATCAGCCAGCTTTGTCGCTGTCTTTGTGGCCGCCGTGGGGTCGGCGTTCGGTGTCACGACCAAGATGGAACCGTCGGCGTGAACGGCGAGGTGTGGTGTCGCGTCAGACCATCCGATGGGTGGGGCATCGATGATGATGAGATCTGCACGTTCCGATACCCGGTCTATGGCATCACCGATTTCGAGACCACCCAGGAGTGAATCGTCCCCGTCCGGGGACCCCGCCGGGATGAGGGGAAGTTGAACGGTCTCGTCGATTGTCAACATACGAGCGACTTCGGAAAGGGAGAGTTCGCCGGAAGCGAGTTCGGTCAATCCTGGCGTCGATCCGGTTGAGAGGAACCGTGCAAGTCCGTGATGCGTCGTGTCAGCGTCGATGAGCATGACTCGGCGCCCGAGTCTCGTGGCGGCGATCGCCAGGTTCAACGCCACGGTTGTTGCTCCTTGCCCCGGTGATGGCGAGGTGAGAAGAAGGACGCGCCCGGTGGTCTGATCCTGAATCATGTGCACAGCGTCGACGTAGGCAGCTGCCGTGTTCGAGTTCGAAAGCGTCGGTGCCGGCTGGTCGTGAAGGGGAATCGTTCCGAGTTGGGTGAGGGTATCGAGCGCCCCGTCGAGGTGTCGTCGTGGCATGGTTGTGCTCAACGCCCACCACAGGACTGCCCCGCTCAAAGCGCCGAGGGTGATTGCCACAAGCACGCCGGGTGTTGACGGATTCGAGTACGCGAGGAGTCCGAACACGCCAAGGGCTGCGACGATAGAGATTCCCTGGGCGAGCTCAGAGGGTCGAGCAGTTCGATCGAGCTTTGCCTGAGTGTCGTTGCCATTCATGGCTTCCGCTTTCGATTGCTGCCTACGGCCCTGGGACCAATGCTACGGACAGGGTGAAGGTGAGAAGATCCCCAACACGATGCCGTCATCGTCCGGGCTTGACACCGGACCCCACAACAGGAGATCTCCACCGTCGACCAGCCTGAAGTGGTCCTGTCCATCGATGAGTTCAAGTGTGACCGTATACGAATCGTACGTCGACTTCAGTTGTGCCACCGTCTGTCCGAGTTGAAGTCCGGAGAGCGTCTCGAGAGCAACGTCTTCGCTCGCGTCATCCGTTTCTTCGTAGCGGTACGACACGAACGTCGCGTCCGGTTCCCACCCATCGAAGATCGCTCTCAGTTGTCCCCACTGGAGCCAATACGTCTCTGCGGGTGGGCAGACGTCGGAATCACCGGCAGCTTCGGCGCTACCAAGGCTTGCGACAAGCTGCCCCGCAACGTCCCCGAGCGTGGACCCGAAGTCGATCGGACCGATTCCCCCAGCCTTCAGGGGAAGCTCGACGGTCGACAGCGGGTCGCCCGATGCCGTCCAGTCAGAGGCGGGAGGGTAAGGAACGGTCGTTGTCGTGGTTGTCGATGACGTCGTTGTGGTCTCTTCGACGACTTCGGCGACGGTGGTGGTGACTGCCTGTGTTGTCGTGGTCGAAGGCTGGGCGGCGACCGTTGTCGAGGTCGGTGAATCGCCACCGAAATACACGAACGACCAGAACGCGATCACGGCGACCACGAGCGCGACGGGCAACAGCCAGATGGCTTTGCTTGAGGGCGGGTCGGGAGGAAGGGTCCATTCGTCCATGCCGAACTCACCGGTATCTTCGATCGGAATGACCGGCGGGGGTGCAGGCGGTGGGGTGGCCGCAGCGGCGGCAGCGGCAGCCGCAGCCGCAACATCACCCGAAGTCGTTGGATCGTCTGGTGCAGCGGCGGCCGGCGGTTCGGCGATACGAACATCGATCCACGGTTTCCCGCATTTCGGGCAGAGTGTCTCGTCCGCCGGTCGCGGTGTTCCGCAATGGATACAGATGGGAAGGTTCGAGGTGGTCTTTGGCATGGAGGTGAGGATACGGCGGGTGCCGGTAACCGTACGGCTTTCCGACGCTCAGCGCGGCTGGGTCAGTTGAGCGAGAGGAGATAGGCAGCGACATCGCGTAGCTGCTGGTCGTTCAGTCGAGGGTTCCCGCCCATTGCTGGCATGTCGACGCCCGTCGTGTTGTCCGGGTGATCGGGCGACCGTCCGACTCTCACGAATTCGGCAAGTTCGACTTCTGTGAGACCCGCGACAAACTCGCTTCCCTTGAGCGCTTTTCCGAGCCCACTGATGCCAGTCGCGTCGCCGCCGTGACATGACCGACAAGTGCTCTTGTAGACGGCCTGCCCACGTTCAGCGACTCCGGGTCCGAGGGGCCCCGTCGGTACTGGCTCGCTCGTACCACCCCCACACCCGGCCACTGCAAGGGCCACGATGAGCGCGCTGATGAAGGTCTTCGGTCTGTGCATCCGGGGAGCGTACGGGCGGGGCTGTTTTCTCGACAACCTGCGGAACGACTACCCCGAAATGGACGATGGCGGGACGTCTCCTGGGATTGAGAGGGGCGCAGCATTGAACGTGACATTGAAGCGTCGACACCAGATTGCGACCGTGTTGTAGTCATCGAGGTCGACTTGGAAGGGAATGTTGTAGTTCTGGTTACCAACGTTCCCCTTGAGGTCTCCGAGGTCAAAGAAGTCCCCGTCGTCGTAGGCACTTTCGTCGTCCACCAACGACGACGTTGAAAGAATCACTCGGAGGTCGGGTCCGTTGTCGACATCGAGATCTTCGAGGCGAAGGATGCGAGTTCCGTCCTCAAGCTCAACGACGAGTGCGGTTCCGGTCCCGGCATGTGCAAGGTCGATGAAGGTTCCTTCTGAGAGGGTGAGTGGGAATTCCGGAGCGACCTCGCCGGGTGCCGGTTCCGTGACGGCCGAATCCTCGTCTTCGGCTTCGGACGATCCCATTTCGGTGCCGTCATCTCCGGGTCCCTCGCCTTGTGACGTCGGTGCTGCCTGGGGCAGTGTTTCGTTCACGACATCGTCGATGAAGAGTGCCTGCGGTTGGAACCACACGAGTACAAAGACGATCCCGGCGAAGGCTGTCGCTACGAAGACCGCGGTGATCCCCTTGTGTTGTCTGATCCATTCCATGTCATCTCCCTCCGAGTGGCACGTTGAAAACAGATTCGGGCGATGCTTCGTTCCCGAATCGACGTGAACAGATTCTTAACTCGTCTACGACGACCGGGCGCCCGTTGCCGCTGCGACGCCAGCCAGGGTGAGGTAGGTCAGGCCGGCACCGATCCTGGTGTTCCGAGCTGCCCTCGGTTTGGAACGGAAGAGATCCCCGACCCTTCCACCGATGATCGCGTAGATCGAATCGGACACCAGACCGACAACGATCAGTGTCATTCCCAACACGAATGTCTGGAGAGCTGGGTTCGCCGCGTCGGGGTCAACGAACTGAGGGAGGAAAGCAAGAAAGAAGATGGCCACCTTCGGGTTCAAGATATTCACAAGAATCGCTTGGATGAACACCCGTCGCAATGCCTGGCGTTCGGTGGTTGCCTGTTCGAAGATCGTGTCACCTGCACGAAGTGTTCGGATCCCGATCCACGCAAGGTAGAAGACACCGGCCCACTTGATCGTCGTAAACGCGACGGCGGACTGCGCGAGGATGATCGAAAGGCCGAGTACAGCGGCGAGCACATGCACCGCAGATCCGACGTTGACACCTACGGCCGAGACGAGCCCTGCAGTCCTTCCCTGACTGACACTTCGGGTGAGGATGTAGACAACGGCCGGTCCCGGGATGATCACGAGGATGAAGGATGCAAGCGCAAAGAGCAGGATCGTCGACGTGTCGGGCATCGGGTGAGGATACCCGCGAGCGCTACCGCCGAGGCAGCGCATGTGTCATGGCCGGCAGGTGGTCTGGTGGTTATGACGTTGGTGTTCCTACCTTCTGTTGGCAGAGAAATGGGTTCACAAACGGACCAGCGTGTGTGATATTGGGTAGGAATCCTGAGTTGGTGACTCGGGGAATCAGGCCGGGCACCCGTATCACGAGCGCCAAACCGTCGATCGCCATGGAGGATGTTGGATGACGACAGGTTCGAAGCCGCGCAAGGCGATCGTCAACAAGGCTGCCCGCGAACGCGAGGAAGCCAAAGAGCGGATGGATCGCGACACGCTGTCGCGATCGCTCAAGGATCGTGAGCGATCCAAGCTGACCGATGACCGCGGCAGGTTGACAACGGACCTCGTTTCCCAATACCTGACATCGATCGGCGAGTTCGAGCTTCTCACTGCTGAGAACGAAGTTGATTACGCACAGAAAATCGAGGCGGGACAGGCAGCGACCGAACGTCTCGAAGCCGGTGACTACAAGACCAAGGCTGAGCACATCCTGCTGAAGCGCCAGGTGCGGCGAGGGAGCGAGGCCAAGGATGCCTTCCTGACTGCAAACCTGCGTCTCGTGGTTGCAAACGCCCGCCGATATGCGAACACGTCAGGCATCGACTTTCTCGATCTGATCCAGGAGGGAAACCTCGGGCTGATCCGCGCGGTCGAGAAATTCGACTGGCGCAAAGGTTTCAAATTCTCGACCTATGCGACGTGGTGGATTCGCCAGGCGATCACCCGTGCCATTGCTGACAAGTCGCGAACCGTTCGAATCCCGGTTCATCTTCATGACACCCTCGCAGCTGTCCGCGCCGCACAGGCATCGCTCAAGGCAGAACTCGGTCGCGACCCGAAACCCGATGAGATCGCCGAAGAGGCAGGCGTTGAGGTCTCCAAGGTCGAACTTGCCCTTGCCGTTGCCGACACCGTGTCCCTCGAACAACCGATCGGTGAAGACGGAGCACAACTCGGCGACTTCATCGAAGATGAAGATGCTGTCGACCCGGTCAGGGTCACGGAGGAGATGGACATTGCGAATTCGCTCCGCAAGTCGATCGATCGTCTTCCCACGAGAGAAGGTCGCATCCTTGCGCTCCGCTACGGCTTCTACGACGGGATACCCCGCACCCTTGAAGAGATCGGCGAGGAGTTCAACCTCACTCGTGAACGAATCCGCCAGCTCGAGAAGCTTGCCCTGTGCCGTCTCCGACACCCGAGCTTCGGAATCCGCGAGCAAGATCTGATTTAGTTCAGACGTCAGACGTCAGACGTCAGATTCCAGATAGCGGTCCTCAGGATGCCCCCTGTTTCCTCGCTGCGTTTGCTGCCGCAGACGTTGGAGTTGCTCCGCAGGGGGGCCGTCTGACTTCTGATTTCTGAAATCAGTCATCAGTCATCGGTCATCGGTCATCGGTTATCGGTTCTGATCCATACGACTTTGACGTCGGTGACGCGGATGTCGTCGGCCTCAAGGCCGATCGTCACCGGTTCGATGTTGGAGACCTTGGCATCCCACTTGTCGTCGATTGCGACGCACGCGTCCTCCATATCGGCGCTGAGATCTTCGTATTCCGCCCGCTTGGACTCGATCTTGGATTGTGCTCGTCTGGCACGATCTTGCGTTGTTCGGGATCGAGAGCCCGGAAGTCGCGCCTTGCGGCCCGTGAGGAGATCGAGGCCGAAGCCGAGAAGGGCCGAGCGCTGCTCGTCTGCCGCAGCCTGCTCGGCAAGACTTGCGTCCGCGACCGCATCGTCGTACGCACGCTTCACTTTTCGAAGCCTCGTCTCGAACTTCGTGACAACCTTCGCCTTCTCGGTATCCGCAGCGTCGTTTGCTGCGGACTGGCAGCGAACAAGGAAGTCGCCCTCGGGTTCACCAGGACGAGAAACCAGTTTGAGGTCGACATTTCGTGAGAGCTCAAGCGTCTCGTTTGTGTCCAGATGCTTCTTGACGCGTGCCTTGAGGTCGGTGAAGAAGCCCGGTTGAGATATCGGCACGTCGGTCGGCAGAAAGGGAATGGCGCTGTCTGGCTCGATGAAGTCTCGCGTGTCATAGTCGACCTCGATGAGGTCCGAAAGCTCATCGATCGTTGGGTCAATCACGATGGCTTCCCAGCTCTCCACGTGGTCGACACCGATCCTTGATTCGTCGAACCGCATCTCAACATCGACAGCGAAGGCCGCGCGGTACGCGGTGCCGGCGTCGGAGTCGCCCACGATCGCACGCCATGGGGCAGCCGAATGGATAGCAACGGACGCCACCCCTTCTGCGACCTCGGGGGGTTGCGTGGTTCCCGAAATGCTCGCGGGGTCCGGGGTCGGATCGGTAGCCGGTGAAGAGGGCTTCGCCGCCCTCGCCGTTGAAGTGTCCTTGAAGCGCGACACCTCTTCCCGTGTCATCGGTCTTCTGAGATACGTCATCGCCCATCGGTTGGTGATCGTGGTCGGCACCTTTTCCCGGGTGTTGTGGATCACGAAGCCACGCTTTGAAAGGTTGGAAATTGTTGTGTCCATC
>QQUL01000147.1 GCA_008501565.1 Armatimonadota bacterium | reverse complement strand
GTATCGTATAGCCGCGCTCGAAAAAGGGAAGGGACTCCTTGAGGATGTGGAGAACCGCCCTGTCGTTGTGAGGGTGCGCTTCCGATGCCGGACTGCTGACGACTGGCAGCCACGTGGGGTCGGTCTATCGCAGCCTGCCTTCGAGTACTCGAGCCTGCGACGAAAGCGAAGAGTTCGCCCGGATGCGAAGGAGGCGCCGAACACATGCGAGCGCCTTGGTGAGCTCTCCCATCTTGATATAGCAGTCGCGCGCCAGGTCCAAAGCTTCCGACGACAAGGCAGAAGTGCGATCATCGGCGGCCAGCAGTTCAAGGGTGGCTTCCAGGTCTCCCGCTCGATAGAGAGCCTGGGCCGAAGCGAGAGCCTCCTGCCCTACCGTCGTTGCTGAGATCTGGGCTTGGATCTCGTCTCGCTTGCGATCGTAGGACGATAGATCCGGTTCCGGCGGGAGGGTATGCGAGCCTGTGACGAGTCTGAAAACAGCGGCGACCAGCCGGTCTACTCGCCACGGATGCTTCCGAAATTCCGAGAGTATCCCTGCCAGTTTCCACCATCGCCGAGCCCGGAGCCGACTGAGTTTTCCGATGGCGACCCGTCGCTCCCGCTGAGCCTTCAGACGGAGCAGGCGCTCTCGCAGAACGGCCGTCCGATGGGATTCCGCGTTCCGTTGGATGTCCTTGATCCTCAGATTCTGCTGATCGCGGGCCGCCTCAAGGGATCGGATTCGTTCGAGAGTCTCGGCGTTGAGTTCTTGTAGTTGGTCCGCGACCGCCTGGTTCTTTTTGGCCTGGGTCTTCCAGCCTTCGAGCGCCTTACGGGAGGCCCGTTCGGAGCGGAGGTCGCTCTCAAGACTCCGCTTGTCAGACAAATGCTGGCGAGCACGTTCCTCCCACCGCTGGCTCGAGCGCTGTTCACTGGCTTCCCAGTCCCCCAACTGTGCGGCCGTGATGGGGAGCCGGGCATGGGCGATCGTTGCGATGTGTCCGCGCACGGCATCTGCACGCAAAGAGCTGGTGAGCTTGGGCGGCTCAGAAAGCTCCTGTGTTTCGTATCCCCAGAAGTGCATTTCGGGCTCAGCCCGATGCTGAATGGTGGCCACGTCGGAGTCAGAGAGCTCCTGAGACCACGTGTCCGGCACATTTTCGACGGTGGCAAGGGACTTCTCTTTCCACCACTCGTGTGCCATGAACAGACCATCGGAGCTCCTCGGAATCTCGGTTCGGTGGTTGTCAACACCCAGGCAGTGCCCGATCGACTCTCGGGCTTCATCAGGATTCGCTCGGACCGTTTCGTACCGAAGGGCGAGAACACGATCTGGGAACCGGCGTTGGCAGTCTCCGAGGGCTCGGGCGAGATGAACCCATTTCTCGGCGAGGGCTGAAGCCTCGGTGATGCCCCACGGTACATCCCGATGTGAGCGCAAGAGCTCGCGTGGATCGCGGACAACGCCGATCACCTTCAGATCCGGAATCGCTTCGAGAAGCTGATTGGCCCAAAGAAGATGATCCGGCGTTTTTTCCCCCAAGCATTCGACGTCCGCGCGGGCGATGGCACCTACGACAGATTCGAACAAATCCCACAGATAGATCGGCTCCTGCAACCCGGCGCATACGTCGTCGATACCGACATCGATGCCATCCGAAGAGGGCAAGCTCAAGAACCATCCGAGGGCGGCACGGGCAGTGCTGGTGTCGAGTGGGGGAGGAAACCGACGGGAGAGAGCGTTGGCGTGACGCCAGAAATGAGTTTCAGGGGGCACCCACACCGACTCGAATTCGGACACTAATCGTTGGATGAGGGTGGTTCCCGAACGCGCCATACCAGCGATGAGGAATCGAACTCGTTTTGGCTGCCTAGGGGAGACGTCCATTGCTCCTCTCGGGTGCACCGGGCCTCTGCCATGCTAGTGCCAGTTGTGCCGACCGTACTCATCCGAGTTTCCTCTCCTAGGAGCCCCGCTGTAAGCAACCTCTGTCGGTTCTATATCTAGCTACCCTGAACGCGTGTCTTCTCCTGCAATTCACATAGTCGGCGCTCGCCCCAACTTCATGAAGGCGGCCCCGGTCGTCGATGCACTGGGCAAGAGGGGAGTGCGTCCCATGCTTGTGCATACCGGTCAGCACTACGACCGCGAGATGTCCGATGTGTTTTTCGATCAGCTGGGCCTGCCCGAGCCCGACCGCAATCTGGGGGTGGGTTCCGGGAGCCACGCGAAGCAGACTGCGGCGCTCCTGGTTTCCTTGGAAGATCTGTTCTTGGAGGTACGCCCGACCCGAGTAGTGGTGTACGGCGACATCAATTCGACGTTGGCAGCCGCCGTCGCCGCTACGAAGCTCGGTATTCCCGTAGCCCACGTCGAAGCTGGTCTGCGCAGTTTCGATCGTGATATGCCAGAGGAGATCAACCGAGTGGTCACCGACGCCCTGTCGGACTTGCATCTGGTCACCAGCGCAGAGGCCATGGGGCACCTGGCCCGTGAGGGTGTCGCTGCTTCCTCAATGCACTTCGTCGGCAATCCCATGATCGACACCCTGCTCAAGTTCCGCGACGTCCTCGACGTTGCATCGATCAGGACTCGGCTGGGTCTCGATGGTTCCTACGGTGTCGTCACTCTTCATCGACCCTCGAACGTGGACGATGCCGATACGGCGAGTCGTATTGTCGAGGGCTTACGACGCGCTGCCCAGCACATCGAACTGGTCGCCCCACTACACCCCCGGGGTCGAGAACGGTTGATAGAGGCCGGAATCGGAGAGTGCGCACAGGTGATCGACCCGCTGGGGTATCTCGAGTTCATGGCCCTCGTATCGGGTTCAGGAATCGTTCTGACTGACTCGGGGGGTATCCAGGAAGAAACCACGGTCTTGGGGATTCCCTGCCTCACGATCAGAGAAAACACGGAGCGACCCATCACCGTGACGATGGGTACCAATACTCTGGTCGGCACCAACCCTGCCCGGATCGAGAATGGCGTACTCGGGATGGCTGACGTGTCCGGCCAGATCCCCCCTCTATGGGATGGAGGAGCCGGGGATCGGATTGCCGATGTGCTGGCGACGACTGGGTTACGGAGTTAAAGCGTTCTCCACCCCGAGGACGATGTCGACCATCGGGTAACACCCTCGATCACAGGTATCCAGCGGCTGTCAACCGGGAGGGGCTATCGAACTCTCCAGTACCTCGGTGATGGTTGCAAGGCGGTGACCGTAGGTGTGTCCGTCTGCGATCCACTCAGGTCCCGCTTGAGTGGATTGACCGCTGGGCTCATCGAGAATGCGGCGGATTGCTTGGGATGCGTCCTCGGAGGAGTTCACGACGGCGACGATTCCCGGAGGAATCATCGCCTCAAGTGCTCTTGATGGACCGCTGACGATGGGCGTTCCGGTCGCGGCGAGTTCGAACACCCTCCTTGCACACATCGATGGTGAGTTCGTCACAGTATTGACATTGAGGAACAGCTTGTGCTTTCGGTATACATCGCCCATCTCCGCGTACGGGACGGATCCCACAATGCATGATCTGAACCGTTCCGGCCAAGCGAAGCGTGGGTCTTCGGTGTCGCCCATCCTGTCATAGATCTCAAGACCGAACTCAAGCGCTGGTACCAGGAGCATGTCCATCTGCTTTCGCCTTTCGGCGTGCTTTCTGGCGTAGTACGAACCTGCGAATGCCACCGAACCGGTTCGATGTGCGCCGGATGGGGGAGGGAAGTGCAGAGTCGGTTGAGCGGCAAAGGGAAGAACGTGGACGCGTTCATGGCCGAGCTGCTGCCGATATCGTGGAACCTGATGTGAGTCGACGGTGAAGACATGGTCGAACAACGATGCCGCACCTATGAACCAGGCGTAGTTCACAGGGTCTTCCTTGTTCCAGAAGACGGTTGGGATCCCAAGGTTCTGGAAGTGTTCCACCAGTTCAACGAGTTCCGTATGGGGACCTCCAAAGTGTGCGACACGCCGCCCCCAGGAGCCGTCGACGCCGTTGAAGGCACTCTCGACGAAGAGGAGATCCGGCGGTGAGGATTCGATCTGCTTGCGCCACGATTGTCTGACCAAGCGAACGTTGTTGAACTCGGGCGACCAACAAGCGTCCGAGATCTCATCCAGAATGCTCGCGACCCGCAGCTTGCCCTCTCCCTGAGTCGGTTCGGAGGTATCCGGATCGGCGGTGTGGATATCTGGCCGAGGTGCGGCACGGGTCAGCCTGGATGCCAGGCGACCGAATGGGTGGGACCGGATCGTTGCCAGCTGGTCTCTTGTCTGATCGAGGCGCGAGCGCAGCTGCTCACGGTCGTCTTCCAGCTTGTCGATCCGTTGGGCCATCCTGTCGGCATCGACTGCCGAGAGATCGACAGCATTCTGGAGCTGCTCGACAAACTCGATAAGCTGGGACGGGTCTTCCTTCGCCAGCACGGCGAACGGGTCAGGATTGGTTGGATCGTCCACCATCCGCGAAGCGTACACAGCACCGAGCTCTCAAGTTTCGCGGCGAAACCGCCGATGGCAGGGATGGGACATGAAAAAAGCGCTGATACTCACCACCCTGATCGCGTGGTCACTCGTGGCAACGAGTGGCGTTTCTGTCGCGTCCGATATCAACGACGAGGGCGAGAGCCCAGATTCCCTCTCGGCAACTGAAACAGTTTTCAGCCTGCTCGAAACCGCTCCACCTCCCGCATGGATCTTTCCCGTCGTCGGCCAGGACGGGGTTGACTTTGCGTATTCGGACACTTTCGGTGCCTGTCGGGGATCCGGCTGTTCGCGAGGGCATCACGGCGTCGACATCGGCACGTACATGGTCAAGGGTGTCCCGGTGGTTGCAGCGGCAGATGGCTACGTGCGCCACGTCAACTGGTCGAGTGACCCCGACAACATGAATCCGGATCGTTGTTGCACCATCGCACTCGTCCACGAGAACGGCTGGGAGACCTGGTACATCCATCTCAACAATGACACACCGGGGACGGACGACGGCCGTGCATGGGGAATCGCCCCCGGCATCGTTCCTGGCGTGGAGGTGAGGGCTGGCCAGCTCATCGGCTGGGTCGGAGACTCAGGCAATGCGGAGGGGACGATTCCCCACCTGCACTGGGAGGTCCATGTCGACGGCACCGTGGTCAACCCCACGCCACACGCAGACGCCGCAACACGCATATCAGCCCCGGTGCCCGGCATCTACGAAGGTGCGTTCTGGGACGACGAAGGCTCTGTCCATGAAGCAAATATCGAGATCATCGCCGACCTGGGTATCACGCGGGGATGCAACCCGCCGGACAACGATCGGTTCTGCCCCGAAAGAGACATCACGCGCGGCGAGATCGCTGCCTTCATCCGTCGAATGCTCGCACTACCCGCCGCTGACGAGGACTATTTCACAGACGACTCCGAATCGATCTTTGAGGGCGACATCAACGCCCTCGCCGCTGCGGGCATTGCTTTCGGGTGTTCCGAAGCCGAGTACTGCCCTGACACACCGCTGCTTCGAGAGGAAATGGCGGAACTCCTCGTCCGCTCCTTCGAATACGACTATGTCGAGGGGTCGGACCTGTTCGTTGACGACGGGTCCTCAGCCTTTGAGGCTGCGATCAACACCCTTGGCGCCAACAACATCACCAAGGGGTGCAACCCCCCTGACAACGACCAGTTCTGCCCTGAGAGAACCCTGACACGCGCTGAGATGGCGACCTTCTTCGCACGGGCGCTCGGTCTGGGTGCGTAATCGTCCGGTCACCTCAAGGTTCACCCCATCTGACCGATACTGATTCCATGAGGTTGCACCTTCGCGCGCTCCGGTTTCTCTCGTTCGTTGCCCTGTCGATCGTCGCTGTCCTTTTCATGTCGGTCAGTTCTGTCGAGGCGGGTACCACCTACATCGATGAGGAGTTCGAATCGGTGATCTGGGACGACGGCGCTGCTTGGTGGAACTGGCTCGCAGGTGACTACATCTCCAAGACACAGATCGCAGGCGTGGCAGGGAATGGGACGAGAATCACCATGAAGCCTGGCGAGCATTCGGCGGCAATGTTGAACTACCAGTTCTCCAGGGACGGATACTCCGATCCGTCGGAAGCATGGTTCCGGTATTGGCTCCGGTTCGACGATTTCCCGGAGGACACTGGCAAGCTGCCCGGATTCATGGCGCTCTACTCCGACTCAGGACGTGCTGGCGTCAGGCCGAGCGAGAGCAAACCGGGTTGGTCGGCACGGGTGCTGTTCGGTCCCGGAGCTGGAGGGCAGAGCGTCAAGCTCGGGTACTACCTCTACTGGCTCAACCAGCAGACCACGGCGGGGGACAAGGTTTGGTGGTCCCAGGAAATCCCCCTCAACGAGTGGGCATGCGTGGAGGGTCGGGTGTCGATGAACACTCCGGGACAGCCTGACGGAGAACTCGACGCATGGATCAACGGAGATGAGGTCCTGCATCGGAATGACATCCTCTACCGAACGGGATCTCAGGGGACGGTGCGCATTCGGGACTTCATGTTCACAGTGTTGTACGGGGGACCCACCACACCGGCTCGCGACACGTCCGTGAGCTTCGACGGCCTTCAGGTCGCCGGGCACCGCGTGGGCTGTGGAAGCACTGTGCCGGGAAGCTCGTTCGAGGACACTGCCGACTCGCCTTTCGTGGCGGACATTGAGTGGCTTGCAGCCGAGGGGATCACGAAGGGTTGCAACCCCACGGCAAACACGCGCTTCTGTCCGAATCAGGCCGTTACCCGTGGGCAGATGGCAGCGTTCCTTCGCCGGGCACTTGATGAACTGCTCATCGTCCCCCCGCCCCCAGATCCTCCGCCCAAGCCACCGACGATGTGGGGTGTTGACGTTTCCGACTACAAGGCGTCCCTCGCAACGATGGACGCTGCTGGACATCCGATCGACATTGTTCATGTGGCGTATCCCTTGACACGGGGAGATTGGCTTGCCGGTGGCCCGTCGGGAATCGCGCAGTGGGCACCGCTCCAGATGACGAATATCCATGATGCCGGTGCCGTCCCCTTCGCCACGTTCTCACACGACGACATCAACGGTTTCAACGCAGGGCGGTACGACGTCGAGTTCGATGCATGGCTCGATTCGATCACAGGGTGGCTGATAGGGGATCCTTCACGCCGTCTGCTGGTGGCGCCCTTTGCGAACGCCAACAACCAGACCCTCGCGTACGGGGACAACGCTCCTGCCTTCCGAACGGCGTATCGCAAGGTCTACTCGGCGATACGTGGCAGAGGTGTCGGTGATACGCAGGTTCGTTTCGTGTACCAGATGGCGGATGAACTCAACTCGAGCCGGTATGCAAAGGGATCTGTCGGAACCGGCTACGGCGTGTACTCGCCCGGGGCACAGTACATCGACCTTGCAGCGATCTCATCACTCAATACCGGCAGCCCAGCGTGGGACGACTGGGACTCCGTGTACAACACGCGGATCGCAGAGATGAACCAGCAGATCGGCGACGACATTCCGGTGCTCCTCGCGGTCGTCGGATCGATCCCAGGGGCCGGATCCGAGACACGGGCGGAATGGCTGAGCGCAATTGCTGATGGATCCAAGACGTCGTCCACTGCGTTGGGGTTCATCTACTTCGACAGGGATCAGGGTGCCATCTTCAGCGTGGGCACATCGACTTCTCCCGATCCGGCGCTTCTCGACGCGCTCGAGGTGCTCGGGTCGTCCCACGATCGGCTCGGTTGGGTCTTCAACGACATGGACGCATGGAGGGCCGCGATGCGAGCCTCGTCGATGTCGGGCCTCTTCTCCGACGACGACGGGTCCGTCTTCGAGGCTGATATCGCATGGCTTTCGAGGAGTGGAATCACGCGAGGCTGCGGAAACCGCATCTTCTGTCCCGATCAGAGGGTTACGAGGGGTCAGATGGCGGCCTTCCTGCATCGGGCTCTCGGTGGGCTGCTTACGCCTTCCAGTTCGTCTGGTGTGTTCACCGACACCGGGGGTAGCGAGTTCGCAGCAGACATTGAGTGGCTCGCCTCGACCGGTATCACGAAGGGCTGCAATCCACCGGCCAATGACCGATTCTGTCCGGACTCCAGCGTCACGCGTGGCCAGATGGCCGCGTTCCTTCACCGTGGGTTGGGCGATCTGCTCGGGTAGGTTGCGCCGGCGGGTCGACTACCTGCTGATTCGCCGGGCGATCAGCGTTGTTTCCCAGCGGCCCGAGATCCCGAGAAGCTTCGGCAGCAAGCGGAGCCTGCTCTTGACGTTGTGCAGCTCAACCACCTCGGCACCGGCTTCGCTCACGAGATCGCACAACTCATCAGGGGAGTAGTACGAAACGACGGGAGCACCGATGTTGTTCCAGCGTCCCAAGATCTCGATACGCCGCGACGTCAGGAGGGTTACCCGTTTTTTGACGAAGAAGACCAGACTCATGGCCCAGTGGGGCGTAAAGGTCGGTTCGACGATCACGAGGTGGCCGTCGTTCGTCATCAACTCCACTGCTTGTTGCAGAGCAGCAGCAGCGATCTCTCTGGAGCGAACACGAGATGGGCCCACAAGATGATGGAGCACCGCGGCCATCACCACGAAGTCGTAGCGGCGAGGAATCGAAGCGGCAAGATCAGGGGCGAGGATCGAGACCTGGAATGTTTCACAGGTGACTCGTCCGGCCGCAACTGCCAGGGCATTCGCACTGACGTCCACCCCCGTGAGGTCTACGATGCCTGTCTCTGACGCAAGGAGTTCGAGCAGCGTTCCGGTCCCGCAACCCACATCGATCAGCGCGGTCTCGGGAGTCACATGGTTCCGGATCTGATCCAACGCGAAGCGGAACCGCCTCGGGCCGTAGTCGTGAACATGACGTTCGAAGTACTCGATCGTTGCTTCGTCGTCCGCCGGTGAGTCGTCTGACACTGAGCCAGACTACCGCAGGATCTCAATGGCCTGCGATCGGATCCCCAGTCCAATGAGCACCGGCGTCGGCAGAAGTCGGACGCCAATGCCATGCGTAATTCGCGATATCGGTCAGACTCACGGTTATGGATAACAGGAGCACGGCGTGATGGCCCGTGCCGGGTACACAGGCGGTGCGAAGCTGGCGACCACGTCCTTGGCTATCGCCGTAATCGCTCTCGTCGCCGTGGCGTTCCTGTGGTCTTCCGAGGCGACTGCGAACAGCGATGACGAGTGGATCATCGAGGGCGGAGGATGGGGTCACGGGATCGGTCTTTCCCAGTATGGGGCATACGGAATGGCACTCGACGGCTTTGAAGCTGACGAGATCCTCGACCACTACTACAGCGGTGCGTTCCTCGTCCAGGCGTCGGCTTCCCTCGGCACACAACATTGGGTCTTCGGGGAGGAGGCTCTCTGGATCGGACTTGAACAGAATGAGCTCTCCGTCGATCTGGAAGCGTTTGGGGGAACCGTCGATCTCTGCCAGAAAGGGGACGGCACCGAAAACTGCGTCAATGGCGTCACCGTTACCGAGGGCCACCTCTGGCGTGTCGAGGTTGTTCCCGGATCCAACCCGATCAAGTGTCAGCTCAGCGAGCCCGCCGCTTCCCCGCCGCTTTTACCGGAGGGCGACTGCGACGTGGATGTGACGTGGACTGACGACGTGGATCTGAACAACCCTGGCGCAGCAACACGAGTGCGCGTCAATGGAGGTCGCCAGTATGCCCACGGGAGCATCCGAATCCGGCCGAACGAACCGGAAGTCTCCATTGCTCTCGCAGACGCGTTCCATGTGTCGGTGTCCGTCGGGCTCGAGGACTACCTCTACGGAATCGGAGAAATGCCCTCGTCGTGGCGCTCGGAGGCTCTGGCAGCCCAAGCCAGCATTGCCCGGAGTTTCGGGGTCGCAGCAGCAACCTCCAGGGCGCCGGACGGCGCATTGTCGAACTATCGGATACGGCTCTGCGCCTGCCACCTCGACGATTCGAGCATCGACCAGAACTACGTCGGATGGTCAAAGGAGTCCGAAGGCACGAACGCCTTCTACGGAAAGAAATGGGTCGGTGCGGTCGATGCCACAACCGGACTCGTGCTCAACCACCCGTCGACGGAGCCCGCGATCATCTCGACCTACTACTCGTCCTCCACGGGGGGAGGCACCGAGAACAAGGAGGATATCTGGGGTGGGGCACCCCTCGCTCATCTTCGTTCCGTCGATGACCACTGGGCCATTGAACCTGAGGTGAACAATCCGTATGCCACATGGTCGGTTGCCGTTTCCCAGCCTGCCATGCTCTCCGCACTCGCTGAGGGATGGGATGTAGTCGTATCGGCCAAGACCATCGCTGGACCACCCGGAACAGTGATCGAATTCACAGGCACCGTCGCCGGAGTGAAGGTCACGACAACTCGCACAGGCAACTGGTTCCGGTCCAAATTCAGCGTCCGCTCGCCATATGTGGCAGCCGTGGTTGCGCCGTGGACGATCCCGCCATTCACCGACATCGGTGGGAACGTGCACTACGACAGCATCGCCTACATATGGCAGCAGGGGATCACCAAAGGATGCAATCCACCTGACAACGACCTGTACTGTCCCAGCAGTGGCGTGACGCGTGGCCAGATGGCGGCCTTCCTGACCCGCTCGCTCAACCTCCCCGCAGCGTCGGAAGACCATTTCACCGATGATGGGGCATCGATCTTTGAGAACGACATCAATCGCATTGCTGAAGCCGGGATCACCAAGGGATGCAACCCGCCAGACAACGACAGGTTCTGTCCTGAACGCAAGGTGTCGCGGGCCGAGATGGCGGCGTTCCTCGTGCGTGCCTTCGGTTACACGGATCCAGGCGAAGGGGACCTCTTCACCGACGATGACGGTTTGATCTTCGAACAGGACATCGACAAGCTTGGCACCGCAGGGATCACCAAGGGATGCCACCCGCCGGACAACACAATGTTCTGTCCCAATGCCACGCTCACGCGGGCCGCGATGGCCACATTTCTGTTCCGAGCACTCGGTTGATCCTGCCGCCGG
>QQUL01000289.1 GCA_008501565.1 Armatimonadota bacterium | reverse complement strand
CCTCTTCCTGATGACAGTGTTCCGCTCAATCCTGGTGCCGCTCAAGGCGGTTGGGATGAACCTGCTCGCAATTGGTGCGGCGTACGGCGTCGTGGTTGCGGTGTTCCAATGGGGATGGGCGGGATCCCTCCTTGGAATCGAACCTGGACCAATCGAGCCGTTCATCCCGATGATGCTGTTCGCCATCGTGTTCGGACTCTCGATGGACTACGAGGTGTTTCTCCTGACACGAATCCGCGAGGAATACGATCGGATTCGTGACAACACTCGGGCGGTCACGGACGGTCTGACGGCAACCGCACGGGTGATCACTGCAGCGGCTCTCATCATGGTGTTCATCTTCGGCAGCTTCCTGCTCGAAGACCTTCGGACGATCAAGATCCTCGGTTTGGGTCTCGCAGTAGCGGTGGCGATTGACGCGACCGTGATTCGGATGCTGCTCGTTCCCGCAACCATGGAGCTGTTGGGCGACAAGAACTGGTGGATCCCGCGCTGGCTCGACCGCATCCTGCCGAATCTGGTCGTTGAGCCGAGCCGTCCGACCACGCAAGAGTTGGCTTCAGAAGCCCCAAATATGCAGGTGCCGAGCGGGAGTCCCGTGTGAAAAGCTCACGGGGCTTTCGGCTCGGCGGACGAATCCGGCTGGTGGGTGCACGAGGCGACTGACTCAACAGTCACGGGCCCCATACCCAACTCGCCAGTGGGGGCTGTCACGGTGCGATACCCGAGCCGTGTGACAGCCTCCACGAGTCGGTCGGGCTCAGCGTTGTGCACCACAGCGAAAGACCCTGCCGCCGAATCCACCTTGACCTCTTCCACATCGGAGACGGCAACCAGTGCCTGACGGGCATCCTCGAGACAGATGGCACAGTTGATATCGGTTTCGATATGGGTGAGCGTCTGTTCACTCGAGTTGCTGGCTTTGTCCATGGCACATCCTTTTGGGTGATCCTATCAACAGCGATCCGCCCAGTTCGCAACCGCATCGTGGATCACCAGACCATCGCTGGCCACGAACGTCCGACGGCTCACTTCTTGGCAGGCCGCGTCTCTTTCCACCGTGTTCCATTCGCCGCGGGTGTATGTGTACGCGACGACGGAGTTGCGTGGCAGCAGCATCGTGACCGATTGAACCGGCTGATCGGTGGGAAGTACAAGGACGGACCACGGGTGCCACGCCGGAATACCTGCACCGAACGCCCCCGGGACGAATACCTCTCCCGAACCGGATGGCACCTCAACTTCGATGGTCACCTCCACGAGGTCGAGACGGGGACCGTCAACGACGGGGAGATCGGGGCAGAGATCTGTCGTGGCGAGAATCCAGCGATCACCCGGCAACCGCAGCCACTGCGGGTCACCCGAGTAGCGAGCCTCGACCAGTGCCGTCACATCCTTGGTGCCGGCGACTGGTGACGCGTCGTTGCTCGGTGCGACACGAATCGGACCGCCATCGACGAGGCAGGCCGAACCGGTTGAAGCTGCCGAAATGATTTCGATTTCCCGCCATGACACCCATGACGTGCTTGCAAGCGTTTCGACCCTGACGGAGACGACATCAGTGAGGCCCGGATTGAGTTCTGTCCCGATGAGCATCTCCGGGCCGGTGAATCGTTCGACATCTGCGACGAGGACTTCGCGGCCGTCGGACAGGGTCGCCCACACCTGATGGTGGCTGATGCCGGGTGGCCATTGGTCCACGCCCAGACCGATCTCAACGACCGTGGACGGCTGGTCAAAATCGATGGCGATCCACTGCGGCGGATAGTCGCCAGAGCCCCAGCCTTCGAGGGAGTCGTCAACGGCGTATTTGGTCGGTCTCGTGAGTTCCGAACGTGACGCTCGCGGTGTGGTTCCGGTCGTGAGGTCGAAGGGTGCATCCGGCGGGACCACGCAAGGATCGGACTGCACGTTTGGCGAAAAAGCCTTGAGCAGGAGACCGTCAGCATCGAGGAACGCCCATGCCGGGCCCGGCTGGTCATCTGGCCAGACGTAGTATCCCCAGTTGAGCCAGCCATCCCACCCCGCCTCGCATGATTCGGCGATGAATCGATAACCCCGTCCGAGGGCTGCGCGGGCTGATGGCACTGTTGCCTTCCCCGATCCGGTCTCACCCATCAACACGGGCTTCTCCTCGTGTCCGGGCATTCCGAAGTTCTCTGCATGCTCGGGCACGGTCAGGTCGGTGTCGTAGTAGGCGTGGAAGTCGAAGAAGTCGAGGTTCGCCTCGGTGAGCAGGGGTGCTGTGTCGACGTACCAGTCACCACCGATATAGGTCTGATGCGGAAACTGTGGCGTGAAGAAGCCCATGGTGACCAGTGTGTCAGGATCGTATGTGTCGATGACCTCACGGATACGGTCGATGAAGTACACGACACCATCCACGACCATCCGGCGCTTCTGTTCTGCGTCGGCCATGTCATAGGTGCGACCGTTGGCGGTTTCTGCCACACCAGACGTGAGCGAGAGCGGCTCGAAGTTCTTGTGGAGCCAGAACTCGTTGGTGAGCTGCCATCCGAGGAGAACCTCGAAGGGTGCCCCTCGGTCGACGAGTCCCGACAGCAAGCCGTCCCAGAAGACCGCCTTCGCCTCGACACCGCCGGTGTGGAGCCAATCGGCGTTTTCTCGCCCGTCAAACCCTTCGTGGCCCTGGTTGTAGTACGAGTCAAAGATCTGCCAGTAGCCGCCGACATCGGGAAGGGAGTTGGCGGTAAGCACAAGCCAGATCCCCTCTTCACCT
>QQUL01000164.1 GCA_008501565.1 Armatimonadota bacterium | reverse complement strand
GCTCGCGCTACCCAAGCTTGCGTTTGACGTGTCCACGCGCATCAACGATGTGACGCCGATCACACCGATCAGCCTCGTAACGATGGCATTGCTCTCCCAGGGTCATCGAGGATTCACACCTGCCGAGACCATCGAGATCCTCGGGCCGTTCGTGGACTTCGTCCAGGACCGCTGCCTCCCGACGTCGACGTCGGTTGCGATGTCAACACCCGAACAAGCAAGGGCAGCGCTCGAACAACTGGTGGAGAACAGCGTCGTGACTCGCACCGATGGCTTGACGGACCACATCTATTCGATCACGCGAGACCAACACCTCGCAGCGGCGTATTACCGCAATACGATCATTCACTTCTTCATCCCGGTCGCAATTGCCGAGCTGGCCCTGGCCCTCGGATTCGAATCCGATGAGATGCTTGAGGACTCGGTGATCGAACGAACCCTTGCGCTTCGCGATCTCCTCAAGTTCGAGTTCTTCTTCGCCCCAACGCAGGAGTTCATCGAATCGATCCGGGAGGAGCTGGCCCGGTATCGCATTGGAGACACGGGCCCCGATGATCCGGTCCAGGTCAACCTTCGCGCCATGCATCCGGCGAAGAGCCCCATCGTCCTTCGGCCATTCCTTGAGGCGTACTCGGTGGTCGCTGAAACCCTGGCACTGGAGGATGATCGGCCCGTCGAGGCCGAGAACCTGAAGAAGCGTTGCCTCAAGATGGGCGAGCAGATGTATCACCACGGCCGAATCCGCAACCGTGAATCGGTCACCACAGCCCTCTATTCCTCGGGAATCAAGCTTGCGGACAACCGCGGACTGCTTTCGGGTGGCTCCGAATCACGCCGGGCATTTCAACGCGAACTTGCAGACATCCTGGTCGCGTTGAATGCGATTACAGACTCCGACTAGGTGTCTCACAGGCAAAGACTTCGCGACCTCGCATTTTTGCTCAACTCGGAGCCTTTTCGGTCCGATAGACTCAGACAGAGGCGGAATCGCGCCGTGGCGCGTATGGAGATTTGATGACCACCGATCAAATCGGAACAACGGATACGACCCATGACCTCACGCGTGAGGTTGCTGAGGTCGTTGACAAGGCCCACGAAGAGGCCAAACAGATCGTCGCAAAGGCGCGATACGACGCCTTTCGGATGGTCACGGATGCTCGGGCCGAAGCCGAGTCCATCCTTGCCGAGTCCGACCACAACGACGCTTCGAACTCACTTCCGGGCGTGGAGATCGCCGATGAGACGACAGCCCGCGAGTTGGAAATCCTCAACCGAGACCTGCAGACAGCCAACCACGAGTTGCAACAAGCCAACGCATCCTTCGCACAGGTCAATGAGACGCTCCGACAAGCCAACGCTTCGCTTGCCGCTGAGCACCAGGCTCTTGAGCAGCGAGCAGAGCAGACACGAGCGCTGCTCGCTGACCTTGAAGCACGGCTGGCACGAATTGCGGCTACGCCGAGTCATGTGACGCCGACGGAGTCCTACACCGCCCCTGTCACACCCGAGATCCCCGCTCCACCACCACGCATCGTCGAGCCGGGTCGCAAGGCCATGCGAGCATCTGCTCCTTCAGCCTCTGCTCCTGCCACAATGGTCGAGCCGCCGCCCCCGGTCGACCCCGCTGCAGCCGGGCCCGACTTGGACTACTCGCCTTCCGTGCCCCCGGTGGTATCAGAGGACGAATCAGACGACGCCACAGAGCCCAAAGGATCGTTCTACACCAGGCGTTCAGCCAGACTCCCCCACATCGGAGAAAGCGCTGGCGAAGACTCCTTCAGCGCAATCCGGTCCATGCGTGCCGGACTCGAGTAACTCGCCCACCACACAACGCTTCGAGTCGGCAATACTGTCCCGATGGAACGAAACGTGCTCGGCACCGAACTTGAGATGTGCTCGACGGACCCAGTCACAGGGTTCTTCCGCGACGGTACCTGTCGGACAGATCCGCAGGACCGCGGCAGCCACACCATCTGTGCGGTGGTAACGGCAGAGTTCCTTCTCCACCAAGGTTCGATCGGGAACGATCTGTCAACTCCGATGCCGCAATACCGGTTCGCGGGCCTCCAGCCCGGCGATCGATGGTGCGTCACAGCGATGAACTGGGCACGGGCGCACAACGACGGTGTTGCTGCACCGGTGGTCCTGGCGAGCACACATGAGGCTGTGCTCGGTCTGGTGCCGCTTGACATCCTCAAGCAGTATGCCGTCGATGTACCCGCCGATCCCAGTCAGCTCGAGGATCCACCCGCCGAGTAGTGCACGGGAGAGTCGACGGCGCCGCCCACCATCATGGTGGACATTGCTCTAGGCGTAGAAGGGGTTTGCCCCCATGGCATGATCGGTGACGTCGACGACCTCGTCGATCTCTGGGATGGCGTCAAGAATCGCCCGCTCGATTCCCTGTCGCAGCGTCACCGCAGCCAGGCCGCATCCCTGACAACCGCCACCGAGCTCCAACTGGGCAACCGAACCCTCCACCCTGATGAGGCTCGCCACACCGCCGTGGCTTGCGATCGCCGGGTTGATCTGCTCGGTGAGGAGTTGCTGAATCTTCTCTTCGGTGGTTCCCGTCAGTTCAAGATCGCCGAGTTCGCCACCGAGAGTCGCAGGACTCGGGACGTTGGGCTTTCGCATCCCCAACCCCGGGCCCGCTCCGTCTCCGGAACGATCCAGAACCGCACCTCTGAGGTTCTCGACGGAGTCGAAAGCGATCGCCACATCCAACCCCCCGTGGTTC
>QQUL01000238.1 GCA_008501565.1 Armatimonadota bacterium | reverse complement strand
TTGGTTTGCGCTGGGGAATGTCATGGTCGCGGCGACCTATGGAATGGTTGGGGTTGTAGTGGGGGCCCTCTTTGGCCAGCTTGGTGGTTTGTACGTGATGTTCTTGTTGCCGTTCATTGACGTGGGGATCGCACAGAACGTGATGTTCTCAGCCGCCCCACCCGACTGGGGGGTTCTCCTACCAGCCAGGGGAGCCGTCCAGGTGCTCGTCGACGCTGCATTTACCCCGGGATTCGACCAGGCTTCCGGTCTCTGGCTCGCCGTTGCGTGGCTGGTGGGACTCGTCGTCGCCACCGGAGTGGTGTTCCGCCGAGTCGCAGCACCGACGAGGGCATAGGCAGTCGGAGGCTGACCCTTTCGAGCTCTCATCGAAGGGTGTCGGCTGTGGTGACTCCAGCGTTCGTCAGGCCGTGGCGAGGGGGATCACGACCGTGAATGTGCTCCCGCGCCCTGTGCCGGGTGAGGTCACCTCGATTGATCCGCGGTGAGCCCGCACGATCCCGTGTGCGATCGTGAGCCCAATTCCTGTGCCTCCCGGGGTCGATCGATCGGCGCGATAGAAGCGATCGAACACCTTGTCGAGTTGTTGGCTTTCGAGACCGCGTCCCGTGTCAGCGATACTGATGGCGGCCAGCCCGCCGTTGGTGTATCCGGTGATGTTGACCGCACCCAGTTCGGGCGTGTAGGTGACGGCATTGTCGATGATGTTCGTGAACACCTGAGCCATGCGATCGGGGTCCACCCGCACCCGTAGCGTCGGAAGGTCGGCGATGTGGAGCGTTACACCCTTTTCGTCGAACCGGGGGCGGAGGCTTTCGGCAACCTCGATCGCGACGGCACCGAGGTCGATCAGTTCGAAGCGGAGATCCAGGGCTGTCTCTTCCTGTATCCGCGACAGCTTGCTCAGGTCGGTTGCGAGCCGTTCGAGGCGCGCCGCCTCGCGCCCGGTCGCCAAGAAGATCTCATCGGTCGGTTGGAATACACCGTCGACCAGACCTTCCATGTATCCCTTGATCGTGGCGAGCGGCGTTCGCAGTTCATGGGCTACCTCCGAGATCAGGCGCATTCGTCGTTGCTCGGTCTCTTCAAGTGTCCGCGCAAGGGCGTTCACATCCGTAGCAAGTGCGGCGAGTTCTGCCTCTGGTGGTAGTTCGACCCGCTCCGCGTACGCTCCGCTCGCAAGGCGCCGCGTCGCCAAGCGGATGCTCTCGATCGGACGTAGGAGGCGGTTCGACGCGAGGATGCCGACGATGAGGGCTGTCAACGTGCTGATGGTGGCCGCGATGAACAGCGCCTGGCTGAACCCCATGAGGATCTCGGAACGCAATTCGCTGACGGCTGCGCGCTCGGCGCCGGGATCCGCGATCTGCTCCATGGCCGCGACGTGGTCATCGACGAATCCCGGCGCGAGCAGTGTGGTCGCAAGGAGAACGGTGACAACGCCGACGAACACGACGATGACGTAGGACAGAATCATCCGAACCCTCAGGCTGTCAGAGCCCCTCGTCATTGGGAATCTCCGATGAACTTGTACCCGACGCCGCGAACGGTTGCGACGTATCGCGGGTCTGTTGCGTCATCGCCGAGTGCCTTGCGAATGTTGCCAATGTGGACATCAACGACACGGTCGACACCGAAATGGTCCCAGCCCCATACTTCTTCGAGGAGTTGGTCTCGGGTGAAGACGCGATTGGGACGGCGCGCAAGCGCGGCGAGAAGATCGAATTCGAGAGCGCTCAGTTGTATCGGATCACCATCTGCATGGACAATGTGTGCAGCCACATCGATCGTGAGCCCGGTGAACCGAAGAACCTCGTCGCTTTCCCTACTCCCGCCGCCAGAGGCTTCACCCGCACCCCGGCGAAGGACGGCTTTGATCCGAGCGACAAGCTCTCTGGGGCTGAAGGGCTTGACGACATAGTCGTCAGCACCCACGCTCAAACCTACAACGCGATCGATCTCCTCGTCGCGAGCTGTGAGCATGATGACCGGGGTATCGGAGCTTTCGCGAAGCGTTCGGAGGACCTCGAAGCCGTCGATGTCCGGCAGGCCGACATCGAGCAGGATGAGATCGGGGTTGGAGCGTGACACACTCTCGAGTGCCAAGCTCCCGGTGATCGCCTCCGACACGTCAAATCCCGCTCGCGAGAGATACTGATGCAGCATGGATCGCAGTTCCGGTTCGTCATCGACAATGAGGATTCGACGTCGGGTCATCGTGGGCGCATGGTAGGTTCCTCATCCAGCCCAGGGTGGTGTCTGTCCGGAGCCCGACCGTGAGGGGAGAGCGTGTCGAAGGCCAACGACCGTCTCCGGACAGACGTTCACCCCGTGCTCTGGACCGTGAACCTCCCGACCATGCCGAGCGACTCATGTCCGGGCACGGTGCACAATGTGTCGTACGTTCCTGCGACTTGTGGGCCGATCCCTGCCGTGACGGTATCGCCCGGTGCGACTTGGATCTGGATCCCGAGATCGGGAACCGTGAAGTCATGGGGCGCGGCGCCCTCGTTGGTCACCGTGATATTGGTCGGGCGTCCTTCCTCGACGACCACCTCCGAAGGTGAGATCGAGAAGTCCCCCAGCGTTACGGCTATTTCGGTGGCGTCAGCAATCGCCGGAGGCACATCAGCGGATCCAAAGTCATCGGGATACCCGCCCATCATGCCACCCATGTGGCCACCCATATTTCCTGGATGCATCTGACTAAACGGCCCCCACGATGGAGATTCTCCGTCGATGAT
>QQUL01000297.1 GCA_008501565.1 Armatimonadota bacterium | reverse complement strand
GTGCAAAAAACAATTGGGATTTTTGGACATCTTTACCCGAAGCACTTCATCAAATAACCATTACCATGAGCAACCGCGGTATACCATATTCCTATCGTCATATGAATGGGTACGGCAGCCATACATCCTCATGTTCATTGTTGCCTACGCCCTTGGAACGTTGGCCGTGTTCGGCGTCGTGGTTGCGCTCAGGGGCCTCACAGACCGGTTCGCCTACAAGGGCCTGGCGAGCTTCCATCCCTGGTTGGCCGCTGGACTTCTCATCGGATTCCTGTCGTTCGTCGGTATCCCCCCACTGGGCGGTTTCGCAGCCAAACTGCTCCTCATGGGTGCCGTGATTGAGGCAGGCTATGCCTGGCTGGCAGTCGTGACCGTGATCAACTCAGCAATCTCGCTCGTTTACTACTTTAGGGTGTTGGCGCCGACCTACCTTGAGACCAGCGAGTCACCCCAGCCGGTGCTGGGCAAGATGGCGGGATGGGTGGTCGTTGTTTCCACGTTTGGTGTTGTAGCAGTCGGCGTGTTTGCCCAACCACTGATCCGACTCTGGCAGACGATCGACCTTCTACCGGGTTGAATCATTCCTGTGCAAGCGAGCCAATTCTGATATTTCGAGCCCTCCATGGCTGTCGTCCGACGTCCTCATCGCCTGTGACGGACGAATGCAGCCATCCTCCGGTTCTTCTACTACCCGGCGTAGTAGACACGATGCAATCGACGGGCTAGGTTCGGTCATGTCAAATCCCGCGAGCGCCAATGCTCTGGGTGCACCGACGGGAATAGGCGACGCGATGATTCGTAGGGAGCGTTCTCACAAATGGCGACCGTCAAGGCTTGGCTCATCGGGCTCGGTATATTTCTCTACTTCGCCGTCGCCACTGCATTGCTGCCTTCCAGAATCCTCACCGGGCCGCTGAGCAGCGCTGACAGGGTCGTCCAGGATCTCGTGACGGTGGTTGTGTGGGGGTTCTTCCTCGTTCTTGGCCTGTGGAGCCTTCGAATGTCCCAGAAGCGGGGGTGGATGTGAAAGATCACCTCGAGTTCTTCGATGCGAACATCCCATGCCTTGCGGCATGTCCCGTGCACACCAACGCAGGGCTGTATGTGGCGGCAATCGCTGATGGCGATGACGAGTCTGCCTACCTTGCTGCACGGCTTCCGAACCCTTTTGCATCCGTATGTGCCCGGGTGTGTGCGGCACCGTGTGAGGATGCCTGTCGCCGGGGAACTCTTGATGAGCCGATCGCGATTCGTGCACTGAAGCGGTTCGTCACCGAGCAGTACGGTGTTGAGGCCGGTGATTCATCGCTCGCCTCAACGATCGCCCAACCGCCCGAGACTGAGCGAAGCGAGAGCATTGGCATCATCGGAGGTGGACCGTGCGGGCTTTCAGCCGCACATGATCTCCGCAAGCATGGCTACAAGGTCACCATCTATGAGGCAACCGACCGTCTTGGTGGGATGATGGTCATGGGAATCCCTGAATACCGACTCCCACGTGACCTCATTTCCAAGGAAATCGACTCGATCATTTCAATGGGTGTCGAGGTGAGGCTCGAAACGAAACTGGGTGCCGACGTGACACTCGATGAGCTCGATGAGCGCCACGACGCCTTGTTGCTGTCCATAGGGGCCTCGCTTGGCCGCGGACTGGATCTGGAGGGCTACGAATCAGACGGCGTGCTGCGGGCGATCGAGTACCTGATCAACATCAATAGCGGTTACACGATCGATGTCGGTGACAAGGTCGTCGTGATCGGCGGCGGTGATGTCGCCATGGATGCCGCACGGACCGCGCTGCGGACCGACGCGTACGAAGCCCAGGCGACAGAAGACATGACCGAACGGTCAGCGATGACAGCGGCGCTCGATGCCGCACGGACCGCTGTCCGCTCCGGTGCCCGGCAAGTCACGGTGGTTTCTCTCGAATCCGAAACCGAGATGCCAGCGGACCACTTCGAGATAGAAGAGGCAATGCGCGAGGACATCCGGTTCATCCACCGGAGGGGCCCAAAGCGCATTGTTTCAGAAGGTGGAACGGTCGTTGGCCTCGAAACTGTGGGTGTCCAGTCGGTGTTCGATGACACTGGCCGATTCGCTCCCGTATTTGACTCCGGAGATGTCTCCACGCTCGACGCAGACACCGTCATTCTCGCCGTTGGCCAAGCAGTGGATGTCGCCTCGGTGGAATCTGACGGGCTGGCCATCACCACACGAAAGACAATCGAGGTCGGGCCGAATAGTCTCGCCACGACGATGCCGATGGTGTGGGCGGGAGGGGATGCAGCCCATGGACCCAGGAGCCTGATCGACGCAATCGCCGACGGTCGAAAAGCAGCAACCGAGATTCACGAAGCGTTCGGAGGGGTTGCAGCAGAACAGCCCAAGGGGCAGATGGTGAAGCTGCAGCAGTTCCACCGATTCGAGGACCGCTACGACGTGATCGCGCGTATTGATGTTCCGACGATCTCCTCCGACCGTCGTATGGGGCTGACCATGGTCGAGACCGGCTTCACACCGGAACAGGCTCGCTGTGAGGCGCAGCGCTGCTTGAGGTGTTTCGCAAACATCCTGCTCGACGCGGACAAAGGCGTGCTGTGCGGCCTATGTGTCGATGTGTGTCCGGTTGACGTCATCTCCATTCTTCCGTCGGAAGAAGTGAACCCCGGACGGCTCAATGCAACCGCCCTGGTGCTCGATGAGAAGTCATGTATCCGGTGTGCGCTTTGCATTGAGCGGTGCCCAAC
>QQUL01000245.1 GCA_008501565.1 Armatimonadota bacterium | reverse complement strand
CTTCAACTCGGGGTGAGCTTGTGCGCGGGTGGTCCGGTTCGGGTGACCTGCTTGCTTCTGGGATCACCGGACTTCTCCTCGGAATCGGACTCGACTACTGGCTGGGAACAGCTCCACTGTTCGTCGTCATCATCAGCGTCGCTGCCGCCATCGGTGGTTTCTACAAGATGAACGCAGACTCTGCCGAGACGATCGATGCCCAAGCTGCCGAAGCGATCAGGATCCGCGATGGACTTTGATGTGACTGCAGCGGAAGCCTATTCACAGCCCTTTCCGGTTGCCATCGACGTTGAATCAATCGTTGCCCGCAACATCATCAAGCGTGCACTCGTCGTCGGGCCGATCATCGTCGCCGCAGCCTGGCTCTTGACGGACACAACGGGTGCCCTTTCAGCAGCCATCGGTGTGGGGATCGTCGTCGCCAATTTTCTCATCGCCGGCTGGATCCTTTCCGGTGCGGCGAAGGTATCGATGCAGACATATCATGTCGCTGCCCTGTTCGGATTCTTCCTCAGGATGGGCTTCATAGCCCTGTCCATGTTCACCGTTGCATGGATCTTCGAGGTTGATCGCGTAGCAATGGGCGTGGCGGCGATTGCAGCCTTCTTGGCACTCCTGACGCTCGAAGCGTCGGCCATGCTGAGGGGCGAACGAAAGGACCTGGAGTGGAGCTGATTCTTGCAAGCGGCGAGTGCGATTACGTAAATGAAGTGATCTGTGCGCCGGCAAACGTCAACGAGCTGTTTGAATTTCGCCAGCCGATCTGGACCATCCTCGGTTTCCCCATCACCCGAACCGTCTTCCTCATCCTGGCGATCGCCGTCATCGTGTCGGCTCTCCTGTTCTTCGGCCTCCGCAAGAAGTCCGTCATCCCTTCAAAGTTCCAGGCACTCGTCGAAAGCCTCGTCTCGTTTGTGAAGGACGGGATCGCCATCGACATCATCGGGCCGGAGGGTGTCAAGTACGTGCCCTGGCTCATGTCGGTCTTTCTGTTTGTCCTCGTCGGCAACATGTACGAAGTGACCCCGGGTGTCAACTTCCCCGTCACCTCGCGCATGGCGCTACCGGTGATGCTTGCTGCGATCAGCTGGATCGTGTTCGTGATTGCAGGCATCAAACGCCAAGGTTTCCGTTACTTCCTCGGCATCGTGTGGCCCTCGAGCGTCCCGGTCGCACTCCGCCCCCTTGTCGGACTCATCGAGTTCTTCTCCATCCTGTTCATTCGGCCCCTCACCCTCGCCGTCCGGTTGTTTGCCAACATGGTTGCCGGTCACCTCATGCTCACCCTGCTGCTCGTTTCGGGTTGGGTGTTCATCTCGAACGTTGGCGAGATCGGGCTGAAGGCCGGGATTGGTATCGCGTGGTTCATCATGGCCCTCGGGATCTTCGTCTTCGAGATCGTCGTGATCGCCCTCCAGGCGTACATCTTCACCTTGTTGTCGGCTGTGTATGTACAGACATCTCTCTATCCAGAGCACTAAGTAAGTAAGGAAGGACACTCACATGGATTTCGCATCAGCGGATGCACTCGCAGGAGCTCTCAAGCTCGTCGGGTACGGTCTTGCGGCGATCGGACCCGGTATCGGTATCGGTATCGTGGCCGGTTCCGCCATCGAGGCGATGGCCCGTCAGCCTGAGGCTGCAGGTGTAGCGAGGACGACGATGTTCCTCGGCATCGCCTTCACCGAAGCGCTTGCCCTCATCGGCTTCGTTCTCTTCTTCATCGCTTAGGAGTCGAACATGTACCAGGCATGGAATCTGATCCTCGCCACCGCAGAACCGACACCGATCTCAGCCGAGACCGGTGGTGAGTCCGGTGGGATCGATCTGCTTCTGCCAGCGCCCGAAGAGCTCATCGCAGGCATCATCGCCTTTGCGATCATCTTCCTTGTTGTCTGGAAGTTTGCGCTTCCAGCATTCAAGAAGACGCTTGAAGGTCGCCAGGACGCCATCAAGGGCGAGCTGGCTGCGGCGGAGCAAGCAAAGCAAGAAGCGGCTTCACTGCTCGACGACTACCGGGCGCAGGTGGCAGGTGCAAAGGACGAGGCGGCACAGATCGTGGCCGCTGCTCGCGAAGCAGGTGACGCAGTCAAAGCTGACATCGTGACGCGTGCCGAAGCGGAGGCCCAAGCCATCAAGGCTCGGGCAAACGAAGAGGTCGCGGCCGACCGTGCACGGGTGGCCGACGAACTCAAGCGACAGGTCGCTGACCTGTCGATCAACGTCGCAGAGCGTGTCGTCGGGTCAAGCATCGACGCAGACCAACAGCGTGTGCTCGTCGATCGCTACATCGACGAACTCGGTGGAGTGCAGTAGCGCATGACCACCGGTACCGCACAGAGCCATGTTGATGGCTACGCCGCAGCGCTTGTTGACATTGCGCACGCCGAACAAGACCCGGCTGCAGCAATTGACGAGCTGTATCGCGCAGCGTCCGGTCTGAGCGGGAACGCAGAACTGGTCGAGGCGCTCGCCGATCCGCGTATCCCCGGTGAACGCAAGCAGGGGATCGTCGATGACATCCTTGGCGGTCGCGCATCGAAGGTGACCGTCGCTGCCATGGGATTCGTTGTGGCAGCAGGTCAGGCGAAGAACCTTGGCGACATCGCTCGTCGTCTCGCTGAACTCGCAGCCGACGCCGAAGGCGAAGTCGTGGCTGAGGTCCGCACGGCACTGCCGCTCGACGACGAGCAGGTCGCTCGCCTCGGTGCAGCGATCGCCGCAACGACAGGTAAGAAGATTCAAGTCAA
>QQUL01000320.1 GCA_008501565.1 Armatimonadota bacterium | reverse complement strand
CTGGCGTGAGGCAGTTAGGGATAGACATTCTCATCGGTCTCACCGCCAACTTCGACACGATGGACTGCGACCCCGACCTCGCCGACACCGCAGAATTCTGCAAGGCGTATGACAGCCCGCTTGAACGCTCCGCGAATGCGATCATGCTTGCGTCAAAGCGGCCCCAAGGCGTGTACACCGTGTGCTTGGGGCTCGCCACCCATCGGCTCGACGTCAACGGTGTCGCTCGCCGTGAAATGGACGTCAAGAAGGTCTCGTTCGCTCCCCCGGAACTCACCGCCGAGGTCACCGGCATGGTCATGGGTGGTGTCACGCCGTTCGGCCTCCCACCCGGGGTTCCGGTGCTCGTTGACGCCGCCGTCATGGATCATCCGTGGGTCGTCGTCGGAGGAGGCTCACGCGACATGAAGGTCACCGTGGATCCCGAGGTGTTTACACGGATGGAGGACGTCCGCGTCCTCGACGGTCTCGCGAACCCGATCGACCGGTAGTTCACCCGTTCTTTGGGCTCCCAACCCACCCTCACGGGGGGTACATACCCTGGGTACGCGGGGGGTGGTATGGGTCGATCGACCCTTCAGCTCGTGTCACAGTGTGCCGAAAAGATCGTATGAAAACAAGAACACGACAGTGGTTTGCTGCGCTACGAGCAGAAACTGGTGCGACGATGGTCGAGTACACACTGCTTGCGTCGCTCCTGGCAGTGGTGTCGATTGGCGCCATAACCGCGGCTGGTGACAGCGTCTCGGACGAGCTTGGGACCATGACGGCAGGAATCTCGGCCCCTGCTGCACCTTGGAGTGGTGACGGGTCAGGTGGATCCGTTGGCACGACGACTACGACGACTGAGGCACCGCCTCCGACCACCACAACCACCACTTCAACCACAACGACGTCCACCACATCCACGACCACGACGACGATGCCGCCGACAGAGCCTCCGAAGATCGAAGCAAGTGGTAAGTCCAACTGGGAGGACAAAAAGGCGGGCGAGTGGCGTGCGGTCTCAGAGTACGAGAACACGTCCAAGAAGGAAGTCAAGTTGACGATCAAGGTCGTCAGCATCGCCGCCGACGGTACGACCTACACGACCACAAAGGTACGAAAGATCGAAGCTGGTGAAGACAAGAAGGTCAAGATCTATAGCACGTACTACAAGAAGGACGATGCCAGCGAGCAGATCGTCTCGGTCGTGTTCACGGTCATCTCGATCGAAACGGAAGACGAGAACGGTGACGACGTCGTCTTCGAAACGACCGAACCCGTTGTGACGGCCGACGTACCGAAGAAGTAGGTAGTACCGGCTTCGATTACCACCTTTGGGCTGTAGCCCACCGTCAAGGTCGGTTCCTACCCTGGGTACGCGGTCTCGGTTGTGGTCAGCCGGTGCTGTCGGGGAGATGCTTTTCGAGTCGCAGTTCGATATCGCTTGACCTCGGAATCGCCTTGCGGTCCCCGGTGGGGTGATAACCAATCTTCTCGTAGAACCCTCTCGCACGCTCGTTGGTCTCCGTCACCCACAATGTCGCCAGGGGCGCCTTCCACGACCTGCCCCAGTCCTCGACCGCGGCCATGAGTTCGGAAGCGAGTGCCGTGCCGCGATGGGCGGCCTTCACATACACAGAAACCACCAAGAGACCGGCGACCCCGCCGACGTCACGGTTCAGACCGACAGCCATTGCGACCGGATTCATCTGGTCGAACCCGAGGAAGGTCGCTTGCTGGTCACCAGCAGAACCATCGACCGCCCGGTCGATCCACACGTGATCTCCGAATGCAGTAGCTTCGGCCAGTGTGGTGAGGTATGCCGAGGGTGTGTCGGCAAGCATCTCGAGCCGAATCGACTTTGCATCCTTCCACTCATGTGGCTGAATGCGCCGTATCTCAACGGCCATACCCAACCCAGAGACTGTGTTCCGGCAGTCCTGCGACGAATCCATCGGTGACGTCCGTGCACTCGGGACGACCCGTGGACCGTTCCTTCCGGTCAACCACCGATGGTGAGCCCGTGCTTCGGTCTCGGGTACAGCTCGCCTGGCGGGTTGTCACTGGAATACTCGACCCACGTCATGGATGTTGCGCCGACTTCCTGAGGAACCATCGTGATGCAGTCCTTCACCGGGCACACGAGGCTGCACAGATTGCAGCCGACACAGTCGTCATACTTGATCCAGACCTCGGTCTTGCCGTCCTCGGTCGGCTTCGACCCGATTGCCTGGTGGGCACCGTCCTCGCACGCGATGTAGCACAAAGCACAGCCGATGCACTTCTCCTGATCGATTTCGGCCTTGTGGACGAAGTTGATATCGAGGTTCTCCCACGTCGTGACGCGTTCAACCGACTTGCCGCGCAACTCGTCAACGCTCGACAGACCCTTCTCGTCGAGGTAGTTCGACAGACCCTCGTGCATGCCCTCGACGATCCGGTAGCCGTAATGCATGACCGCGGTGCAGACCTGAACCGTCGTGGCACCAAGCAGGAGATACTCGGCCGCGTCCTGCCATGTTTCGATACCCCCGATCCCCGAGATCGGCAGATCGGCTGTCTCGGGATCGGCAGCGATCGACGCCACCATGTTGAGTGCAATCGGCTTGACCGCGGGACCGCAGTATCCCCCATGACTCGACATGTTCCCCACAACCGGACGCGGCGTGAAGGAATCCAGATCGACGCCCGTGATGGAGTTGATCGTGTTGATCAACGACACGGCATCGGCGCCGCCGTCTTTTGCCGCTCGTGCGGCGTAGCGGATGTCAGTGATGTTCGGTGTGAGCTTGACAAAGACAGGCGTCGTCGCTGACGACTTCGCCCAGGTCGTGATGTCGCAGGTGTACTCGGGAACCTGACCGACGGCCGAGCCCATGCCACGCTCCGACATGCCGTGAGGACAGCCGAAATTGAGCTCGATCCCGTCGGCGCCAGCCTGCTCGACCTGCTTGATGATCGTATCCCACGCATCGGGATCCGATTCGACCATGAGGCTGACGATCACGACGTTGTCGGGATAACGTCGCTTCACCTCCTCGATCTCAATGAGGTTCACCTCAAGCGAACGGTCAGTGATGAGTTCGATGTTGTTGAGACCCATCATGCGCGACCCATTGATGTCAACGGACGAGTAGCGGCTGTAGACGTTCTCGATCGGTTCGCCGAGCGTCTTCCACACCGCCCCACCCCATCCTGCATCGAAGGCCCGGGCGATCTGATCGCCGGTATTCGTTGGCGGTGCGGATGCGAGCCAAAACGGATTCGGCGACTCGATACCGCAAATGTTCACTGATAGGTCAGCCATTGCTCCTCCTCAGACGCCGGAAGGCGCCAACAGCGCCTCGTGGATGTTGCGGGCCGCGATCTTTCCGTGTTCAACGGCGTTGACGACTTCCTTGCCACCGTTGACACAGTCACCGCCCGCCCAAATACGGTCGTTGCCTGTCCTGTGATGCTCATCGACGACAACTCTGCCACCGTCGTCAATCTCCACCCCGGGAAGGGTCGAAAGGAACCCGATACGTTTCGCTTGACCGGTTGCACGGAACACCCGATCAACGGGAATCGTATATTCGGTGCCTTCGAGCTCAGTCACGGATCCGTCTGGGCCCAGTTCCGTCCGGACACAAACCAGCTTCTCGACTGAGTTGGTGCCTTCGATCCTCGACGGTGTGCTCCAGTGAACGAACTCCACGCCGTGTTGAAGCGCACGCTCGATGTCGTGGGGATAACCACGCATCTGATCGCGGCCCCGTCGATACACGAGGTACACCCGTTGCGCACCCGACAGAGCGGATTGGGTAACGGCGTCAACGGCGGTGTTGCCGCCCCCTATCACGGCGACACGCTGACCGGCCACATCGGCCGTCCCTGCTCGAACATCGGCGATGAAGTCAAGGGCGTCATCGACGCCTTCGAGATCTTCACCTGGAAGTCCGAGCGTTGGCACGCCTCCGAGCCCGACGCCAACGAACACGGCTTCGTGGCTCGAAAGCAGATCATCAACAGACACATCGGTTCCAACGGCAGTTTCGTGGCGGATCTCTACGCCGAGATCCTTGATGAACTGCACTTCACGCACCGCGGTTTGCATGTCCATCTTGTAGTTGGCGACACCGTAGGTGTTGAGACCGCCGGGCTGCGGGTTTGCGTCGTAGACCATGACCGTGTGGCCCCGCTTCACCAACTCGGCACCCGCGGACAGCCCTGCGGGTCCCGCCCCAATAATCCCGATCGAACGTCCCGTCGGTTTCGACACCGTGAAGAGATGTCGGCCGCCAAAGACGACATCGTCCGTACCGAATGCCTGGAGGCGACCGATCTGGATCGGCCGCTCATGAAGTTCGTTGAGTACGCATGCTCCCTCGCAAAGCATCTCGACGGGACACACACGAGCACACGAGGCTCCGAGGATGTTCGACGACAGGATGGTTCGGGCAGAACCAAGGAGATCACCGGTTGATATCCGCTTGATGAACTGTGGCACGTTGATGCTCGTCGGGCACGCCCGCGTACACGGTGCATCCCAACACATGAGACATCGATGTGCCTCAACAAGCGCTTCGTCCCAGGTCATCGTCGGTGCCGGTTCCAGCGCCGACGATGACCCGTTTGGTGACTCCAACTGGTTCATACCCGTTCCATCCTGTTGTCGTAGGTCCTCAGCCGATGGAGGTGACTACTCGCCTCCCTCGGTGAGCTCGATCTCCTTCGGCGTCCATCCGTTCCCGTCGACATCGACACCGGCAGCGCGGAGGTTGGCAAGCGCCTCCTCGTTGATGTCGGTGCGATAGGCATCAGGACCGGGGTCGACGGAAAGGAGTTCACCGTCAATTGCATTCTGGATGGTCTGATTCCACAGATCGGCATCCATGTTCCCGACTCCGTTGGATGCGGGCCAGATCAGGTTGTTGATCTCGTTGAGCATCCAGCGCTGGTGTGCCTCACCGAGCGTCGGACCCGCCGCAAGCACGTGACCGACACAAGCATCGAAGTTGTCTCGACAGAAGGCCCAGCCCATGATCGAACCCTGAACCAGCTTGACCGCAGTCTCTCGGTACTCGGCATCCTCTTCGAGTCGGGTGGCGTCGGCCCAAATCCCGTCCTGGAGCATGGCTGTACCAACCTCATTCCAGTCAATGACGGAAAGGTCTTCCGGCTTGAAGAGTTCACCCGTTGCCGGGTTGACGGTCTCGAGCACCTGAGCGTATTCGTTGTAGGTCATTGCCTGTGCGGCATCGATGTCACCGGCGATGAACGCAAGCATGTCGAACTGCTGTTGAACGATGTTGACGTCAGCTTGTGGATCGAGTCCAACACTCCGGAGTCCGGCGTACAACTCAGCCTCGTTGCCGAAGCCCCAGCTCCCGACATTCTTCCCTGCCAGATCGGCCGGTCCGGTGATTCCCTGATCCGCAAACGAAACCTGCAGCGTCGCCGATCGTTCGAAGATCTGGGAGATGTTGACGATGTCGGCGCCCTCTTCACGAGGTCCGAGTGCACGGACTGCCCACGACTCAGCAAAGTCGGCGCCACCTGCATCGAGAACCGTCGCTGGGACGATGTCCACACCACCTTCAAGGATTTCGACGTCGAGTCCGAGATCCTCGTAGAAGCCTTCGGCGACAGCTGCGTAGTACCCGGCAAACTGGGCTTGGGTAAACCACTGGAGCTGGAGCGACACCGGCGTCAGCTCCATCGGTCCTTCCGTTGACGTGGTGGTGTCGGCCGTGTCGTCTGAACTACACGCGGCCGCCAGCATGGCAACGACGGCAAACACGACGAGCCATCGTGCCGCACCTTGCTTCTTGATCAATTGCATTGAGTCTCCTCACTCTTTCGTGGTCATCGTTGGCCTCACCCAACGACATCTACATCTGGTCGCCACGGGGTGGCAACCCTTTCAAATCCTCCACTCACAAGATACAGGGTGATTCCCATCGCGCTGGCAGCAACGACAGCCGCCCACGCGTTGGTGTACCTGCCCGACGCTGCATTCTGGACGATGAACTGTCCGAGCGTGTCCTGTGATCCACCGAAGTACTCTGCCACGATCGCTCCGATAACTGCAAGAGATGACGCGATCTTGAGGGCGGTGAAGAACAATGGCATGGCGTTGGGGATACGAATCATCCTGGTGATCTCCCACTTCGATGCCGCATACGAGTCCATGAGCTCGATTTTCGTTGCCCCAACACTTGTCAGGCCCTTCGTCGTGTTGATGAAGACCGGAAAGAAGACAAGCAACACAACGATCGCCTGATTCGATGTCGGCGAAAGCAGGCCATACCACGCATTGAAGATCGGAGCGAGGGCGATGATCGGGATCGCATTCAACGCGATGGCAAGCGGGGTGAGTGTTTCATCGGCGATCCGGAACCGAGATACCAACAGTGACCAGACAACCCCGAGGATCACCCCGACGATCAGCCCCGTGACCACGATGTAGCCCGTGTTGATCGTCGCTGACCAGATGGCATCGAAATGCTCGGTGAACGCCTCGAAGATCTCAGTTGGTCGCGGTAGCAAGAACCCATCGGGGTTGATCACCAGCAGCGAGAGCTCCCACAGGACGAGTCCACCGACACCGATCACGAGAGCCGGGAATGCCCCTGCGAGGGCGCGCTTGATCACCGGGTGGACCCCTCGAAGCGCAGTGCCTCACGGACTTCGGTGATCGAATCGAAGAAGCCTTGCGACTCTCTTGTGTCGAAGTTGCGTCTGCCGAGTGGAACCGATATATCGGCGGCGATGCGTCCTGGCCGTGGCGACATGACGACCACCCTGTTCGACAAGAACACGGCTTCAGGGATGGAGTGGGTGACGAACACGATGGTCTTGCGCGTCTTCTCCCAAATCTCAAGAACCTCCGTCTGCATGTGCTCGCGTGTCATCTCGTCGAGGGCACCGAACGGCTCATCCATGAGGAGGAGCTGGGGCCGAAACGAGAGTGCGCGGGCTATTGCCACCCGCTGCTGCATCCCACCGGAAAGCTCACGCGGGTAGTGATCACCGAATTCGGCGAGCTTGACGAGGTCAAGCATCTCCAACGCCCGTTCCTTGCGCTGCGCCTTGTCCCACCCCATGAGCTGAAGCGGGAGCTCAATGTTCTGGGTGACAGTTCTCCACTCGAACAACCCTGACGTCTGGAACGCCATGCCATAGTCGCGGTCAAGCCGTGCCTGATCTGCCGACTTCCCGTTGACGACCACCGAGCCCTCCGTCGGATGCGTCAGCGCACCCATCAGACGGAGCAGCGTCGACTTGCCGCACCCCGATGGGCCGATGAGCGAGACAAATGTGCCGTCGTCGATCGTCAGGTCGATACCGTCGAGGGCATGAACCTCATTCGGTTTGCCGAGGTTGAACACCTTCGATACCGAATCGATCTCAACCGCAGCGGCAGCCTTTGACGGTGGCGTGTCGTGGTCGTTCATGGAGCTGCGGATCCTTCCTGGCGTTTGTACATGACGAAGTACTCGGTGACGGTGACCATGCCGAATACGACAATGCCAAGGACCGCCGCACCCATGACGGACGCGTAGAGACGCGACGGACCTGTGGTGTAACGACTCGCATAATCGAGGATCAGCCGGCCGAGGCCACCGGGGACACCACCGGAGATCTCACCCACAATCGCACCGACAATCGAAACCGTGGCAGCCAATTTGAAGGCCGCAAACAGATAAGGAAGGGAGGCGGGAAACTGGAGTTTCAGGAGGGTTTGGCGCCGCGATGCGGCATACGACCGCATCAGCTCCATGGCAGCCGGATCTGCCGATTGCAGACCCTTGATTCCATTCATCGCCACAGGAAAGAACGTCAGGTACGTTGCGATGATCGAGACCGACATCCACGGCTGCCAATCAAAGGGAAGCCAGCCCATCGATTTCGACCCCCAGATCACAACGATCGGCGCGATGGCGACAAGGGGAATGGTCTGGCTTGCGACGAGATACGGCGAGAGTCCGCGTTCGATCCAGCGTGACCGCAACATGATGATCGCCAACGCCAATCCGAGCATCATGCCGAAGAAGAAACCGAAAGCTGCCTCACGGAACGTGAACAGGGACGCCTCCGCGATGAAGGCAGCCAGCGGCTTGCTTGAGTTCCGTTGTGGAGGCTGACCCAGCTCCGTGACAATGTCCATGATCGGTGGCATCGTGAGGTCATTGGTTCGCGGTAGTACCCGCCCAATGACAGGCCACTCCGTTTGGGCGTCGTTGATCGACTCGCCAAATGCCTTGTAGCCCGTATACAGCAATGCGAGGGCGACGAGGAACGCAAGGAAGACCACCACGCGACGCACACCGCGACGGACCGCTTCCTTGCGTTCATGACGAGCGATTGCCCGCGCTGTCTCGTCGCGTGTGGCCATCCGCTCAGACGTTCTGGGGAAAGCCGAGATCGATCGAGCTTGTCGCAGGATCGGGCCAACGCGAGGTCACAACCTTTGCTTTCGTGTAGAAGCGCATGCCATCTGGTCCGTACGCGGGTGAATCTCCGAAGATCGAGTCACCCCAGCCACCAAAGCTGTAGTACGACACGGGAACCGGAACCGGCACGTTGATACCAACCATGCCGGCATCAACATCAACCTGGAACTGTCTCGCCGCCCCTCCATCCCTGGTGAAGATCGCCGTCCCGTTGCCCCACGGGTTGTCGGCAATCATCTTGACCGCCTTCTCGTAGGTGTCGACCCGAACCACTCCGAGGACCGGCCCAAAGATCTCTTGGTCATAGCAGGCCATGCCCGGTGTCACGTTGTCCAACAACGACGGGGCGAGGAAGAAGCCGTCGCCGTCGAACTTCTGCTCGGTACCGTCGACGATCACCGTTGCTCCCTCGGCTGGGGCGTTCGTCACGAACGAAGCCACACGGTCGCGGTGCTCTTTCGTGATGAGCGGCCCCATCTGGGAGGCAGGGTCTGTCCCGTCCCCCACAGCCAGATCCGGAATTCGCTGAGAAATGGCCTCAATGAGGGGGTCGGCTGCCGAACCGACAGCCACGATGACCGAAATGGCCATGCACCGCTCCCCTGCCGATCCGTAGCCAGCACTGACCGCAGCGTCGGCGGCAAGCCCGATGTCTGCGTCCGGGAGGACGACCATGTGGTTCTTCGCACCCCCGAGCGCCTGAACACGCTTTCCGTTGTCCGTTCCTGTCGTGTACACGTACCGAGCGATCGGCGTGGAACCGACAAACGACACAGCCATGACGTCGGGATGCTCGAGAAGCCGATCGACGGCGACCTTGTCTCCTTGCACGATGTTGAAAACCCCGCCCGGGAGACCGGCCTTGTCGAGAAGCTCGGCGGCAAGCAGGTTCACGCTCGGATCCTTCTCGGAAGGCTTGAGCACGAACGTGTTCCCGGCAGCGATCGCGTTCGGATACATCCACATTGGGACCATCGCCGGGAAGTTGAACGGGGTGATTCCCGCCACGACTCCGAGCGGTTGACGCACCGAGTACACGTCGATGCCTGTCGATGCCTCCTGCGAGAACGAGCCCTTCAGGTGCTCGGCGAGACCGCAGGCGTACTCGATGTTCTCGAGCCCGCGGTTGACCTCACCGAGGGAGTCTGACAGCACCTTCCCGTGCTCGGCGGTGAGCAGCGCGGCGAAGTCCTTGGCATGTTTGTCGACCAAGTCGCGGAATCGATACATGATCGCGGTCCGCTTGGCGATCGAGGTCGTCCCCCACGTCTCAAACGCCTCCTTCGCCGCTGCCACGGCGCTATCGACCTCTTCGACGGACGCCAGTCCGACGGTCGCGGTCACTTCGCCGGTTGCGGGGTTGTATACCTCAGACGTTCGCCCCGAAGTCGACGCGATCTCGTTCCCGCCAATGATGTGGTTGATCTGCTTCATGGAATCTCCTGTGCCTCGGTGGCCCTAATGGTGAACCGACATCCGCTCGCGTGGCAGGTAGCGGCCGTCACCCTTCTCACCAAGGTATTCGTTGTTGTCGATGATGACCTTGCCGCGCAGCATGACGGTCTCGACCTTCCCGTCGACCTCCATGCCCTCATATGCCGAATAGTCGACATCCATGTGGTGCTGGTCGACGGACATGGTCCAAGAGACTCCAGGGTCGAACACGACGATGTCGGCATCGGAACCAACGGCGATCGTGCCCTTTTGGGGATAGAGGCCAAAGAGCTTCGCTGGTGCGGTCGAGCACAACTCGATCCACCGGTTGAGGTCGAATCTGCCGCCCACGACACCGCCGTGATAGATCAGTTGATACCGATCCTCGACACCGGGAATACCGTTTGGAATCGCCGTGAAGTCACCGAGACCCAGCTTCTTCTGGGTTCCGAGGGTCGGATGATCATCCATGCAGAACGGGCAATGATCCGTTGAGACCACCTGAAGGTCGTTGGTGGCCAGCGAGCGCCAAAGCGCATCCTGATGCCCCTCGGACTCCTTGCGAATCGGGGTTGAGCACACATACTTGGCGCCCTCGAACCCCGGTGCCGATAGGTGCTCTTCGTGCGTGAGGAAGAGATACTGTGGGCAGGTTTCGCCGAAGATGGGAAGCCCCTCGTCGCGGGCTACCGCGACCTCGGCAACGGCTTCCTTGGCTGACATGTGCACGATGTAGAGATGGGCGCCGGTGAGCTCGGCGAGCTTGATCGCCCGGTGCGTTGCTTCGCTCTCCGTAATCGGGGGGCGGGTCAAACCGTGGTACTTGGGATCGGTCTCGCCACGCTGGAGGGCCTGCTCGCGGAGCACGTCAATCGCCATGCCGTTTTCGGCGTGCATCATGATGAGCGTGCCTGTTTCGGCTGCCTTTTGCATCGCACGCAGGATGTCGCCATCATCCGAGTAGAAGACACCGGGGTATGCCATGAACAGTTTGAAGGATGTGCAGCCTCGGTCGATCAGGATTTCCATTTCCTTGAGCGACTGTTCGTTGATGTCCCCGGCAATCATGTGGAAGCCGTAGTCGATCGCACAGTTGCCATCGGCGCGGTTCATCCAGTTGTCGAAGCCGTCGACAAGCCCTTCCCCCTTCACCTGG
>QQUL01000159.1 GCA_008501565.1 Armatimonadota bacterium | reverse complement strand
GGAACGCTTCCGCCGGGAACACCAGTCGGACCGATTCACTTTCAGGCCGCTGTGCTGGATCCTGCAGGGGTCAAGGGCTACGCGATGACGGGTGCCGTTGTTGTCGAAGTCGAGTGAACGCAGATGGTGAGGGGCGATTCAGGCCAAGTCCACGTCGCCCTCGATGATTTCGCCGCGTGCGCGCAGGTCGTCGATCAAGGCACTCTTGATCCGCTCAAGTGTTGCTGGCGATGCGGAACTGACCAGGGCCGAGTGGACGAGAGCCTCGACACCCTTCGGGCTTCTCAGTTCTTCGGGCAGTCCCCTGTCCGCACCTGGGGCGACGGCTGCAGTTGCCGGCGTGCCAGCCATCCGGTCGATCATGTACCGAGCGACGGCGAACCTGGTCTTGCCGTCCTGATCGGGTTTCATCAACTCGAGTAACACGCCGACAGCCGTCGGCAGGCTCTCGGCAATGCCGTCCTCGACCTCCCGGATCGATGCCCCGTATCTGACACTACGCGGAACGGGTCCGCGCTGGGCAACGCCCAACTTCTTCCGCAGCTCGGGCGGCATCGTTGTCCCGCCTCCGTTTCGACGCGAATTAGTCATGTAGGTTCCCGCCAAGTCGGTGGTGCCAAGAACTTGAGAGTACAAAGTTTCGATCCCTGAGTCACGTCGGCAAGGGGTGTCGATGAGACCCTGGTTCGATCATAGGATGCGTACTGCCAAAGGACCTGGTGACTGGAGGACGTGATGGATCCGAGTGGGGTGATCCGGGCTGTCTGCTTCGGCACGCGCTTCTTGCTGCCACTCTCGCGCAGACCCGGGGGTACGGCGAAGTTTGGGGCGGACGGGTGCGGAAATGTTGTGGCGGGCCGTTAGCTGACTTGCGTGCCGCCAAGGCGGTCGGCTGCTCGCGGGAGGACTTGGAATGACATTTGAGGATAGCGAGGTCCGAGACTTCAGGACCTTCATGAGACTCGTGGATCATCTGCGGGCGTTGCCAATCTGGGACAGAAAGCCGAGGGAGTTCACCGTCCGGCATTCGTTTGGGTCCAGCGAGAATCCGGTGAGCAGGGAGGGACAGTTGCCTCGGTTTGAAGGCTTCGCTGACAGCGACTTGATGGCCCTGAGCACACTGCTCAGGCAGTTCTGGATGAAGGGCGAGCGCGTCTACTTCAACAAGATCAGTGGAATCCTCATGAAGCACGAGGGGGAACTGCGCCCGGACATTGTGGAGTGGGTGAAGCTCGTGAGACAGGAGTGGAAGGAGACTTTGGAATCCAACGGGGCCGTCATGGTCACGATCAAGAAGAAGCGATACACCGCAAACGATGCTCTCGACCTGTGGTTTTATAGCGGCGTATTCCACACCGAGGCGGACAAGGAACGCACGTATCTTGGCCTCTCAGACTTGGGCAGAGGAACCGTTCTCGTACTTCTGCAGAGGAGCATCGGTCCAATGGTTCGCTGCCTCTGTAAACTTGACAGCCTTCTCCATATCGTGCTTGATCGACCCGATCTTGATATTCCAGGTGCAGAGGATCACCACGCTGTCTGAGTCCGACTGTTCCTGACCTGCCCTAGGGACTCCAGGCACACACGCCCCAGCAGAAGGGGGGCGGTGCGTGATAGCGGGGGGCAGTCTCTCTTCATGGGACTCCAGATCGATCAGCGCCTGGATCAGGACCGACCCCTGGGTCATGCCGGCAGGGAGTGTCGCACCAACCCCTCTTCCACGTCTAGGATCCCGAGCGTGAGGCGATGAGTGAGGAGCCGCCAGAAGGGAATTAACGTGAAGGCTCAGATGATGTTCGGGCTTGCCGCTACGCTGGCGGTTGGTGCGCTCGGTGGGATGGTGCTGCCAGGTTCGGCAGGGGGGCAGGGCGCGGGCTGGGGTGGCCCGAAGCCGTGGGAGATGACCATTCGGGTCAAGGGGATCCCTTCGCACGAACAGATCGTGCGGATAGACGAGGTGACCCCGTACGTGGTTCCCGCGAACAAGGTGCTGGTGGTGACGTGGCTTGGCGCGACAAGCTGGGTGAATGGGGTTCAGCTACTGATTGACGGGCAAGTTGTTGTCCTTGCCCAGTTCGACCAGGGGGCGGTGACTGGGAATCCGAAAATGGACCCCGGCATGGTGGCCTACGCCGGTCAGACCGTGGCGGTCAACGCTGAAAGGTCATGGGCTGGCCCCCTAGGAGTGGCCCTCGGCTACCTGGACGACGCCTAAGGAAGAAGGTCAACCAACCATGAAGGCGAGAACGTGGATTGATCTGCTGGTCGGTGGGCTGCTGCTTCTCGGGATCTTCTACATCAAGGCCTACTCACCCGCCTGGTCATCGTGGTTCTGGTGGTCTCTCCTCGTCGTGGGTGCGGGCCTCGTCATGTGGAACATCCGGCGTGCAGTGAAGCGAGAAGCACAGGACCAATCCGAGGACTGATCTAACTGGGACTCCACCAGCCGGGGACGTAAGAAGGGGGGGGTCTGCAGGAACGAGGGGCGTTTCCTCTGATGCTGGGACTCCAGAGCGAATGATCCCGTTCTCGGAAGTGACCCCTACCCCCACGGCCCAATGTCAGCTTGGCCCCGACCTGCCCCCGGTGATACCTTGGGGTAGTGATGAACGATACGAAGACTAGGTCGCTCGCGATGGCTCTCATCGCCTCCATCACGTGGTTCCAGACTTTGGGCTGTCGGCCGACGGAAGGTACTACAGATCTCAGCCGGATTTCTCGTGCAGTGGCGCGCACGCCCGATGGTGGAGTCGTT
>QQUL01000140.1 GCA_008501565.1 Armatimonadota bacterium | reverse complement strand
GGTTGCTGCACCGGCCGCCATACCGGAGAGATATCTGCCCTCTTCTGCGGCACCGAAGTAGTTCCCCATGTTGTCAGACTGCTTGTAACCGGTCGCGTGCATGAACACGGTGTCAGGGTGGTTTTCCGCGGCGGCCAGCATCGGATCCATGTATCCGAAGGAAGTCCCGAAGATCAACTTGTTGCCGTCCTCGGCAAGGTCGTTGAACACCCGTTCGGAATCGGCACCTTCTGGAATGCTCTCAAGTGTTGTGATGTCGACCGCATCGCCGAGCGCAGCCTTGAGCGCCTGCTGTCCTTGATCGTGTGCCCACGACCAACCCTTGTCCGAGACAGGGCCGACATAGACGAACGCAACCTTGAGTACCTCTGCGGGTGCCTCGCCTTCGGTTGTTGTTGTTGCGTCGTCCCCCGAGTCGTCGCTGCTGCATGCAGCCGCGACCATCGCGAATACGACGAGCACGACTGCGAACAGTCGCCATCTCTTGGTTGCCATGAAGATCCTCTCCTGGTGTTTCGAAAGTGGTTTCGCTGACAATACTCACCCTCGCAAGCACTTTACAAACTGTAAAGAAGCTCTCGGCTTTCAGCTTTCAGCTTTCAGCCAGCGGCTCCCGTGGTGGGTGAGTCGTATGAGGTTGAACCTTCGGGTGTACAGCCCTACGCTGCGAGCACACAACGGAAGGAAGACCGTGCATTACGGGAGAATTGTGGCGCTCATCGGGGTCATCGTGACCGCAGTTGGCTTGTTCATGAAATCGCTGAGTTCCGCGGCTGCGGATATCCCCGACTTCATGGCTGGAGTCAGCGCCCAGACCAACGGGGCAGTACCGGCCGAGTTCCCCACGGTTTGGACCGGCATTTGGAATGACAAGTCATGGGCATCGATCATCCTGGTGATTGCGCTCGTCGCGATCGTGGGCCTGTGTTTCATCCCTGTGGTCAAGGATGCTCTGTCCCGGATGAATGGCCTGATCATGACGGTTCTCGGAGTCGTCGTGATGGTCATCGGCGGCGTCGCCACGATGTCGGCCATGGACGATGCAGACGCGATCGAGGGCGCCTATGCACAAGCTGCACAAGCGCTGGGATTGCCTGCTGCTCCGACGGTGTCGATCACTCTCGGTTGGACACTGTTGATTGTTGGCGGTGCGTTGGCGGCGATCGGTGGCGTGCTGTCACTCATCGCACGGCCAGGCGAAAGTGCACTGTCAGACGGCTGAGGCGCAAACCACAGCAAGGACATAGACGAAAACACGGACGGGGGCGGCCATACCGGTCGCCCCCGTCCCCCGTTGTCAGTCGAGGGTGGCAAGCCTGACGACCGGAATCTGACGATCAGTTCGCGCCTGGTACACGGCGTAGTCCGCGTAGGCATCCACGATGCGGGGCCACCACTCGCCCCGCTCGTCGTCGTCCATGGTGGTGGCACGGACGCTGTGTGAGACCGCACCGATGCGTACTGTCCCGGTTGCGTTGGCGAGGAGGTTCCGGTACCAGTCCGGATCGCTTGGTCGGCCTCCGTATGAGGCGATCACGATGACATCGGGGTTGTCGGTCAGGTAGAGGAGCGGCACGGTGTGCGGCGACCCGGTGGTTCTCCCGGTCGTCGTGAGCAGCAACATGTCGTTGTCGACCAACCGGGTCCCGATTCGGCCACCGGTGACCCGAAAGACACCGGAGTGCAGTCGGGAAAGCCATTTGACGGTCGAGTCACGCATGCGCCGAGGTTATCCGAGGTCCGATGACCGATGACCGATGACCGAACTCATCCGACATCCGATGACCCGTGTCCGACCGGAAAGAAGCGCGAACGCATGGGCTGAGCTTTCATCGTCAGCAGTCGGAAGTCGGTAATCGGTAATCGGTAGTCGGTCATCGGACATACCAGTATCTTCGGGGTTGGCGGAACTCGGGCATAGGGAGGTTGTACCGTGGGCGACACGACGCAATCGCTGGCGAGAAGCGTTCTTCGTCGTGTCTTTGGCCGCACGACCATTGGAACCTTGAGCATCCGCTGGTCCGACTCGACCACGGACACCATTGTTGGGTCCAAGAGTGGACCGCAGGCATCGATATCGGTGGCTGATGAAAAGGGCATGCTGAGGTCGCTCGTAAAGAAGGGCTCGGTTGGCCTTGCCGAGTCGTATTTCGACGGCTTCTGGACAACGGACGATCTTGCGACACTTCTTGAGGTCGGAGCGGTAAATCTCGACGCCCGATCTGACGCCTTGCTCTCCAGGACGTGGGTACACCGTGTGCGCGGCATCTGGGACAAGCGTCCGAAGCAGTTGCGAAGCGACGCGATCCACGAAATGGCTGATCACTACAACCTGGGCAACGAGTTCTATGCGATGTGGCTCGACCCGTCAATGACGTATTCATCTGCGTTGTACGAATCCCCAGACGAGCCCCTTGGGACGGCCCAGGAACGCAAGTACGACCGTCTGTGCCAGCTGCTTGATCTCACCGAGGGCGATCGCGTACTCGAAATCGGATGTGGATGGGGTGGGTTTGCTGAGCATGCTGCGAGCCGATACGGCGTGCACGTGACCGGATTGACCCTGTCAACCGAACACGCAAAGTATGCCCGCCAACGGCTTGCCGGTGCGGGGCTTGCTGATCGCACTGAGATCAAGCTGCAAGACTTCCGGGACGAGAAGGCCATGTACGACAAGGTCGTGTCGATCGAGATGATTGAATCCGTCGACGAGACGAACTGGCCACCGCTCTTCAACGCAATCTCACGTGCCCTTCCCCCGGGAGGG
>QQUL01000334.1 GCA_008501565.1 Armatimonadota bacterium | reverse complement strand
GTACGACCCCTGCCTGCCATTTCCTTGATGAGGTCCAGGACGGCGCGTGAGGACTCTGGGTCAAGCCCGGCCGTCGGCTCGTCAAGCATGAGGATTTCCGGATCATGGATGACTGCTCGGGCGAGGGCGAGACGTGTTCGCATACCCGTCGAGTATCCGCCCACCTCCTGGTCGAGAGCGTGGTCGATACCGAACCGTTCGGCCGCTGATCGGGCGCTTACCTCGTTGCTTTCAAATATCGTCGCAGCAAACTGGAGATTCTCCCACCCGGTCAGTTGGTCGTAGAACGCCGGCTTGGGAGGGACCACGCCGACCCGTCGTCTCACTTCATCCCCCTGCTCGAGTGGGGACAAGCCGAGGACGCGGATGGTGCCGTCGTCGGGGAGTAGAGCCCCGGTCGTCAGACGAACCGTGGTCGTCTTTCCCGCACCGTTGGGGCCAAGGAGCACCGTTACGGCACCGGTGGGCGCGGCAAAGTCCACTGATTCGAGGGCTGTCACCTCACCGAATGATTTGTGGACAGACCAGAAACCGATCGCATAGTCCATCAGGAGACCGACGACGGACGACAGACGACAGACGACCGACCTGTTGGCGGGTGTGTGGCTGTTGGCGCGGGCAGCCGTCCCTCTGGGTTTGCTCTCATTGTCTTGATCATCGGCCTCAACGGTAGGCCGCTTGAGAAGCCCGATGACCGATAACCGACGACCGACGACCGATGTCTGACTTCTGACTTCTGGCTGTGAGCTGAAAGCCGTCAGCTGTGAGCTGGTGTCATCGTACGATGACACCTTATGTGCGGACGATTTGTGCAGGTCGAGAAGCCAGAGTTCTACGCAGAACACTTCCAAACGGATTTCGTGCGGACAGAAACGATCACGCCTTCGTGGAATGTCGCTCCAACCATGGACGTCTACGCCGTTGCCCAACACGACGGTGACCGGGTGCTCACCTCATTTCGGTGGGGACTCGTACCGTTTTGGGCAAAGGACCGCAAGATCGGCAGCCGAGCCATCAACGCCAGGGTCGAGACCGCCGCGGACAAGCCGATGTTCCGCGACTCGTTTGCAACCCGCCGCTGCCTCATTCCGCTCGACGGATTCTACGAGTGGGAACGCAAGGCGAAGGGAAAGCTGCCCCACTACATCCACAACAAGGACGGAAGTCCTCTCGCCGCCGCCGGGCTGTGGGCGTCGTGGAGGGACAAGGAAACCGACGAGAGGCTCCTGACCTGCACGATTCTCACGGGTAAGCCCAATGAACTGCTTGAGCCCATCCATGATCGGATGCCTGTCATCATCGACGAGGAGCACTGGGATCCTTGGCTCGATCCGCAAACCGGCGCGGACGCGGTGCAAGGTCTTGTCAGGGTGTACCCAGCATCCCGGCTCGTCGAATATCCGGTGTCGACGCTCGTCAACAATGTGCGCAACGACACCGCCGACAATCTCACTCCGCTTGAGACCGCCGCCGTGGACAGCGAATGAACGAGACGATTCGCACCTCATTCGTCAAGCAGGTCGGATGGTGCGATCGAATGGGTTCAGCCCTCTATGCCGAGCTTGTCCAGGCGGCGCTTGACAATCTCGACGCTGGAGGGCCGGTCCGCGACATCGTTGCCGGATACGAGGGAGATGCCCTTTCGGATGCCCTCCCGCTGCGGTTCATGGGCGGGATCCATCGTCTCGTTCTCGACGGCAAGGCACCCCAGCTCGCCGGCCACTTCCCAACCGTGGGCGGCACTCCGTACCAGCCGACCCTTGTCAAGGACTTCCTCGACGTCGTTGACGACAACACGGACTATCTCATCGATGCCCAACAGGTCGCACCCCAAACGAACGAGATCGGGAGATCGGCGGCCCTTCTTCCCGGGCTTGCCTATGCGCTTGACAATCGATCGCTTCAGATTCGACTCCTCGAGATCGGTTCTTCAGCCGGTCTCAACCTGTTGGCGGATCGGTACCACTACCGCTCCGATCACTGGACGTGGGAGGGCAGCGTTGATGCACCGGTCATCACATTCGATTGGGCGGGTTCAGTGCCGAGCTTCCCGGAACGGTTTGAGATAGTCGAGCGGCGAGGATGTGACCTGTCACCACTCGATGCGTCCGATCCTGAGGCTCAGATCCGTCTCCTGTCCTTCGTATGGGCTGACCAGCCGGGGCGGTTCCAGCGACTGAAGGCGGCACTCGAGATGGTTCAACCGGGTGACGTCTCGCTCAACAAGGCAGATGCCGCCTCGTGGGTCGAGGAGCGGGTCTTGGAGCCCACCGCCCCCGGTGTCATGACCGTGCTCCAGCATTCTGTCATGTGGATGTACCTGTCAGAGGAGAGTCGATCGACGATTCTGGCGGCGATGGAGCATGCCGGCGCCCGGGCAACCAACGAGCGCCCCCTCGCTCACGTCCGGTTCGAATCTGCCCCGGAGCAATACGACGCCGAGGGGCACCGGCTGACGGTTACGACTTGGCCCGATCGTGAAGAGCGTGTCCTCGCATGGGGTCATGCCCATGGAACATGGGTGAGATGGACACAGCGCTAGCTGTTCGGATTGTGCGGCCAACCGAAACGATGACTGGTTAACTTACCGAACGATGACTGCCCCAGACGACACGCCGAAGAATGCGTCCACGGAGACCGCACCCCAGCGACCACTGTGGAGAAGGATTCTCCCGCGGCTGATATACCTTCTCGTCTTCCTCGTCGTCCTGTACCTCTTCTTCCCAACCATGGTCAGCTTCTTCAACGAGTCTCACAAACTCGCCTCGGTTGAGTG
>QQUL01000255.1 GCA_008501565.1 Armatimonadota bacterium | reverse complement strand
CCGTCGAGAAGGGCGACACGCTTGAGATTGTTCTTGGGGCATGCCCATTCGCTGACGCCGCAACGGCAGACGCTGCGACGATCTGCGCACTTCACCTCGGGATGACTCAGGGTGTGGCGGATCGGCTCGATGGGGTCTCAATCCTGGGGCTCAATCCCCATGAACCTCACGGGGCTGGCTGTGAGCTGTCGGTTCAGGTGGACGCCGCCGCAGCCTCTTCCTGAGTAGGGCGACTCCGCGCCCGAGTGGCCACCCAACCGCGACGCCAACGCCGCAGTTGATCGCGGCCAGGGCACCAGCAGCAATTGCGAAAACGACCGGGGAGTCGCTGCCAACGATATGAGATTGCCAGAGAGCGCCAATCCATAGGATCACCGCCACAGCGATACCGACGAGCGCGAAGCGGATGCGATTCACGGTCCCGGCAACGAATCCAAATGCAAGGCCGACAAGGATGGCAGTGGGTATCACAGCACCATCATCGCGCTGCAGCCGTCTGACGTCGAGTTGCGATATAGGGTTGCGGGATGCACCCGCTCTTGACCCGACTCGTTGCACTCGACTTGGATCCGTCGTCCCACGCATTGTTCGGGAGCGGTCCGCTGCTCGTTCGGGGTTGGATAGACACTGTCGGTGATCTCGACGTCATCGCCCGTGGAAAAGCATGGAAACAAGCGATCGCCGCCGGCCAGCTTGAGCTCGTGGCCGACTACGGCGTCGATATCGTCACGATCGGCGAGTCGATCACCGTCGGAACACAGTGGGGGATCGGCGACTTCTTCGTTGACGAGCTGATCGATACCGCCGAAACGATTGACGGGATCCAGTGTGTCCTCCTCGAGCATGTCATCGCCTACAAGGAGATCGCACGGCGGCCGAAGGACATCGATCACCTGGCAGTAATTGCCGCCAACGACCCCAGGCGGTAGATACCTCAGAGCGGCATCCCCGGGTAGTAGCGTTGGGTTTGTTCCCGATGAGAGAGGTGCTAGATGGGTGACTTCCTCAAGTCACTGGTTGCGATGATTGTCGCGTTCGTCATTTTCACGTTCCCAGCCACATGGTTGTTCATGCTGTTTGCAGGCAATGTCGGGTGGGCGTGGGGATACATGGAGGTTCTGCCTCTTGGAATCCTGATTTCGGTTCTTCTCGGTGGGGTCACAAGCCGAACCTGGTGATCGATCGCAATCGATGAACGCAGTAGATGAACAAGGTGGAGGCGGATCACAGTGATCGGTGCATTGGTACTCGGGCTGGTATGTGGCGCAATTGCTCGCGCGGTCGTTCCCAATGATGCCTTCGGAGCTCTGAGTGGTTGGAAGTCGTGGGTTGCGTCGACGGTCCTTGGTTTGATTGGTGCTCTCGTTGGCTACTGGATCTTCACGGGCCTGCTCGGAATCGGAGACAGCGAGAAGTTCGACTTCGGCGGGATCATCGGTGCGCTCATCGGATCGATCATCGTTGTCGCCGGTGCCAGCTGGGCGATCAAGAAGTCCGTCGGTAGATAACCGATCGACGATTGCCTGTTCTCAGGGCACATCGACGACATAGTTCAGAGTCGCGCCCTTGTAGGTGCCGGTGATGCTCCAGCAGCCTCGGGTGAGCTGGGCTGGAGCGTTGGCGATCATGAACAGACCGTCCTTTGCCGTTGAGGCGTTGGTTCCTCCATCTCCGACGATTGGGGATGCATCTCGATCCGTCCGCCGGAGAGTCACATCAATGTCGGGGAAGCTCTCGATGCCTGCATCCGTGAAATTCTGACTCCACCACACGCTCTTGCGTTCTTCGTACCGACCATTGACGGGAAGCACCGTCCAGAGGTCTGCGGTGCCGTACCAGAGGCTTTCTGGAGCGATCGATGGCGTCGCCGGCCACCTTTCCGGTGGAGTGAGGCCAGGTGTCGGCGGCCGGGTTGCGATACATGTCCCGCGGCCGGGATGCGGCGTGACCGGCTCCGTACGCAACGACGACACGATCTGCCAGGTCTCAGTCCGACGTTCATCGGTGACCTGATCTCCAAACAAGACGAGCAGTCGTACCGGATGACCGTCAATCATCCACGAACCGACGTGGGCCTCCACCTCCGACTGGACCGCACACTGGAACTGAATCCATTCGACCGGCAGGACAGGAAACGTTGTGTCGTTGAATCCCTCGCTCGGTCGTTCCGGACCGGGGGTCCCTCCGAGTTGGATGGAGATGACGGCATCGGTCTGGCCGAGGTCGTCGAAGGTGTTCGGCGGGACATGGGCGCAATAGTCGCCCTCGGTGTCGAAATCCAACGCAAAGGTTGCAAAGACTGTCGACTCGCCCCCGTGGTTCGGGAAGAACCGCGAGTCTGCCCGGTACCACGTTGACGGGTACTCCAGAGACCATGACTGGTAGTAGGGAGCGACATACTCGGTTGGTGTTGTCGTGGGCGGAGGCGCAATCGTCGATGGGGGAATCGAGCTTGGCGAGGGTGTGACCGTTGGTTGCGTGGCGGGAGGCAAGGAGGTTGCTGGTGATGTCTCCTCTCCCGTGATGAGCACCGCAGTCGCGACCATCCCGACCACGAGGGCAGCGACGCCGAAGGCGGAGGCAAAGCCGCTCGGGCGTGATGACCGGCGGGGGGTGGGAATCGGTTCATGCTGAAGTTCGGCGTTTGTTGCAGCAGCGGCATCTTGAAGGCGCTTGTCGATGTTCATGCGTCACTCCCGGAACCGAGTCGGTTGGCGAGCGTCTGACGGGCGCGATCGAGGTGTGTCTTGACCGTCTCCTCGCCACATTCGAGGATCG
>QQUL01000216.1 GCA_008501565.1 Armatimonadota bacterium | reverse complement strand
TCGAACAAGGTGATGTACGACCTGGAGACGTTCTCGATCATTGACACGTTCACTGGCGAGGCCGTGACGGGTTCACTCCGGAAAGATGCCGTCGTCTTGGACCAGGTATCGGTCGTCACCTCGACGTGGGGCGACTGGAAACGGGCGAACCCAGAGACCACGATCGTGGCTGAGGATGGCGGTGTCGGAAGAACCTATGTCCTCGATCCACTTGGCGGCCGAGATGACAACGGGCCGATCTTCCCGATCGGCGACGTGGACGAACGGCTCCCCGTCCAAGAGAAAGTACTTGGGGTGATCGCTGACGATGGAACTCCGATCGCATTCCCCGTCGCTGCCGCAAGGACGGAGATAGACGCCGGGCGTTCCGTGGCGTTGCACGACGTCACGCTCCACGCCGATGGGTCGGGCGTGAGGGCACGGACATCTGATGGAACAGACGCGGTCGGTCATGGAGCATTCTGGTTCGCCTGGAGCCAGTTCTACCCCGACACCGTGGTGTGGTCCGCTCCATAGACCTCTGATGACCGCAGCGCTACGACTTGTTCCTTTCGACCGCAGCCCACAGAAGTGCCCCCAGGATCACGAGGGCGGCACCGGTGAGGCTCCCGAAGGCCGAAGCCGTGTCGCGATCGGTAGATGCCAACCAGATCCAATGCACCCCTGCGAGAATCGCAAGGGTCATCCCAACGACGAGCAATCTGCGCGGTCTGTCGGACATGTCCCGGGTTCCTCGGCGGTGGGTTGCGATCTGCCACGCGAGACGATAATCCATGCCGAATCCTGTCGCTTGGGACTCAGTGCATCCGCCGTGGGATGGCATTCGCCCACACAGCGCGTGCTTCTGCGACGCTGATGTTTCCTGCCGTTCCGAAATCGATCGCTGAGCCGCCCACGGTGCCGATCCGCCGATGGGGCGCGGATGCTTCGAGGTGGGCCGCATACGTGACGGCAAGGAATCGGAGCGGGGTCTCGTCAAGTAGCTCAGCCGCTGATAGTCCGCTGACAGAGAGTCCGATACCCGACTTGATGGCTATTTCCGTGAGGGCGACGGCGAGCCCGCCGGTTGACACGTCGTGCAATACCGCGGTCGTTGGCGCGAGTTCCGTAGCTGATGCGATGACCTTCGCGGCCGATGCGCCATCGGCCCCCATCGGGCGACCACGCAACTTGTGGTTGACGGTCCGGTCGTAGGCCGAACCCGCAAAGTCGCCTTTGCAATCATCACCGACCAGCCAGATCGTCATGCCATCTTGAGCACGGTCGAGTCGAGGGGGGAATTGGGGCATGGGGTCGCAGAATCCGAGCATTCCGACGACAGGGGTCGGGTAGATGTCGACTCCGTCGGTCTGGTTGTAGAACGACACGTTCCCACCGATGACCGGGAGATCAAGCATCTCGCACGCCGATGCCATCCCCTCGACCGATTCGATGAACTGCCACATGACTTCGGGGTTCTCCGGTGATCCGAAGTTGAGGTTGTCGACGACGGCGTACGGGGCTGCACCCGTCACCGCGACGTTGAGCGCTGCTTCAAACACGATGCGTGCGGACGCTCGACGTGGGTCGAGCCATGTCCGATGCGCGTCGCCGTCGGTTGAGACGGCGAGGCCTTTGTCGGTTCCCTTGATGCGCATGAGGGAGGCGTTGTGGCCGGGCTCGATGACGGTGTTGAGAAACAGCATGTGGTCGTACTGATCCGATATCCATGAGCGGTCCCCGATGGCGGGATCGTCGAGTAGTTGTCGAAGCGCATCCGTGACATCCCCGTCCGGGGGAGGGATCGGTGCATCGGCCCAGACCTCATCGAGATAGGTCGGTCGCTGAGCCGGTCGATCATATTTCGGCGCATCGTCGGCGAGCGAAGCTGCCGGAACTTCTGCGACAAGCTCTCCTTTGGCGTACACCTTGAGCTGCGGTCCTTCTGTGACGATTCCGATGACGGACGCTTGAATCTCCCATTTGGCGGCGAGGTCCAGGACTTCCGTTTCGTTCTGTGGTGTCACGATTGCGAGCATGCGTTCCTGGGATTCCGACATCAGGATCTCGCCAGGCGTCATGTCGTGTTCGCGCACATGTACTTGTTCAAGATCGACGTCCATGCCAAGTCCCCCGTTGCCGGCAACCTCAGAGGTGGCACACGAAATACCTGCGGCACCGAGATCTTGGATCGCCACGACAAGTCCACGGTCGTACAGGTCGAGGCAGGCCTCGATGAGCTTCTTCTCCTCGAAGGGATCACCGATTTGGACATTGGGTCGCTTCTCCTCGTCGCCCTTCTCAAAGGACGCTGAGGCGAGAATCGACGCGCCCCCTATGCCGTCGCGGCCGGTGGCGTTTCCGAGCAGGATCGCCTTGTTCCCAACACCCGATGCTGCCGAAAGCACGAGTTGCTCCTTCTTGAGGAGACCCAGCGCCATTACGTTGACGAGCGGGTTCTTCGAGAAACAATCGGCGAACTCGACCTCGCCTCCGAGCGTCGGTACACCGACGGCGTTCCCATATCCGGCGATTCCTGACACGACGCCCTCGAAGAGGTACCGGTTGTGGGGGTCGTCGAGGGGTCCGAACCGCAGCGGATCCCACACCGCGACCGGCCGAGCGCCCATCGTGAAGATGTCGCGCAGGATGCCACCAACCCCCGTTGCGGCACCCTGATACGGCTCGACGAACGACGGGTGGTTGTGGCTCTCGATGCGCAGCGCCGCAAGCCAGCCATCGCCGAGATCAACGACGCCGGCGTTCTGCCCGGGCCCAACGACGACCCATGGCTGATCCGATACGAACTTGC
>QQUL01000317.1 GCA_008501565.1 Armatimonadota bacterium | reverse complement strand
CCAGACACCCCCGTTCGACGGGACGCTCCGCATTCTACCGTTCCAGTCCATGTTCCTGATCCCGAACTGGCCGCTCGACGAGTTCAACACGACGCTGGGCATCCCGAACGATGGGGCGCTGTCAGGCGTCACAGTGCTCATGCAGGGACTGGTCGGGCCGTCGCTGAGCGGGCAGAAGGACGCGGCGTGGACGAACTGTCAGAGCGTCGTCATCCAGTGACCCTGCGCGAGAGGACAATCACTTAGTGGCGGGTAATGACAGAGAGCCGCGATCAGCAACGTTCGGACCCATCAAGAAGCAAGAAGGATCGCCGGTACGATGATCATGTTCAGATGTCGTCTGGCACTGGTCCTGGCCTCAATGTGCTGGACCTGGGGCTGCCAGCTCACACCCACGTTCACAACGGGATACGAGCTCAGCAGCGGTTCAGGAGACGAACCCCTCGTCGCAGACGATCTCTTGGTCTTGCCACTTGAAGATGATCGGCCGGCCAGGCTGTACAGCACATCTGGGAAGATCATGCTCACTCTCATTCCCTTTGTTCCCTACGTGTCGCTTCCGTACGAGCGAATCGAAGAAAGCGTACAGATTATCAGCGACGATATCTCCAACGCAGGATCAGGAATAACGCTCTATGCGGAACAACGTGTAGCTCCCCCCATATCCGAGACGAGCTATGTACAAAGCTTCTCCCGAGCGATAGCCGCAGATATCAAGAACGACCGACTATTCAGAAACGTCCGAGTTGGCGACAGCCAATCAAGCTCTGAGAGGTTTGTGCTGAGCGGTACGTTGATCAGGACACCGCTGAGAAACTCGGTTACGTCCTATGGGCTGGGGTTTGTGGGTGTGATCTTGTGGTTTTTGCCCATTCCTGTGGGCAGGCAAAGCGCGGAAGTGGAATTGAGGCTCGCACTCACGGACACTCATTCGAACGAGGTCATCTGGCATGATACGGTGCAGGCCAATGTATCGCGAATGTACATGTTGTACACGTCGTCGGCAATGATCTATGGGCGCAAAGGGGCGTTCAGCTTCAATCTGATTCCGCCACCCGGAGAATCGAGAGTCGACAAGCGATCTCTCTATTCATGGCATTTCGAAGCACTACGGCGAGGCATGGTGTCGGCCCGTCAGAGCCTGCGCAAATCATTGTCGCAGCTACAGTCATACGGTGTTGGCGATGAGCAGCGACCCTAGGAGTCTGGAAACCACGATGACCGAGAATCTTGAACGACTTGTTGTCGAAGCCGCTGTATCGGCGGTGCGTCAGATAATTGGGCGTCTTAGGTCGTTGTGGCCCAAGGACTATCGAGAAGGACTGAGTCGAACCGGATACCCAGAAATCTACGACACAATGGAGACAGTGCTGGAGTTTGAGATTGCTTGCCAGCTTCAGGAACGACTGATTCCGAAGGATCTCGAAGTGAGCTGGGAGCACCGTTACGCGGAGGACTACCCAGCTCGCGTGGACTTGATCCTTGCGCCTCCCGAGGCCGACAGGGATGGCCCGAACCGCATAGCGATTGAGTTGAAGTGGATGGCGGAGGGAAAGGGGGGCATGGATGGCATGGCCAGCGATGCACTGAAACTCTCGTGGTGCGAGGCATCGGCCCGGTATGTGCTGGGCATCGGCCCGAGATGCGGTGACACGCTGGAGCGCGACCTACTCGACGCAATCGAGGATCGGATTGAGTGGCCGAATGAAGAGTCAGACCTGAAGCAGGCACGGAGCAACCTAGAAAGCTGCACTCTGGTGGAATCTGATTCGGTCGACGGAATCGGCATCGCCTTGTTCTGTATCAAACAAAGCAACACCCTGTGACCGCAGTGAAATGGCGAGGAAGGCCGCCGAGCCTGCCAACAATGACGATTTGTACTTGGGCTGGAGGTTTCGGCGAGCCAGGAGTGACCGCGGCGAGACGTAGCATGTCGGAGTCACTCCACAACCAACGTACATTCGATCACGTCAAAACGCAGTATGGCTTTGTCGCCGGCGCTCACCTTCGGCACGAGCGCCAGATAGGGATCCTTGGGATCCCAGTCAGGGCGACGGACCAGGGAAGATAACGAATGCCCCAGAGACGTTCTTGCTCTGCCGCACTTCCCCGGCTCCGTACTCAACGACCAGGCCATCGCGGAGGATCACGATGTAGTCCGCTCGGTCAAAGGTCCAGCCGGACATCATCCGGTGTGTATACGTCAGGGCTTCGTATTCGCCGCTGGAGCGAAACCCGTCGGGTCTCCCGAGAAGATCGATGACCTCTTGCTTGGTCATGCCGGGATCGAGCTCGGTGATCTGCTGGCCTGTGAAGCAGGAGGGGAGCGTCAGAATCAAGGCCAGTCCAAGTGCCTGAACTACTCGAATCACGGTCAGATCACCTCAGCTCGTGAGCTGCCCTGTTTCTCCAAGGCGCGGAGAGCAGATTCTACTCGACCACCACCGTCCAGTCCTGCCCGTCGTAGCGCAGAGTGGCCTTCCCACCGGCGTTCAGCGCCTCCACGAACGCCTGAAGTTGCTCGACGTCCGCCCCTGGGATCGAGATCGACCCGTTGGAGGCGGTAGCCGACTTCCTGGGCCGCCCAGGGCCGCGGGGCCGCCCGGGGCCACGAGGACGCCCCACGCACTTCTTGGCGGCCTTCTTGCGGGTCGCCTTGGCCTTCCTGCCCGGCTTCCTCCCAGCGGCCGCCCAGGCCTTCGCGTCCTTGCCCTTGCCGGCCTTCACCCGCCCGAGCAGCGTAACCGTCCGGCGAACCCACGTCCGACTTACGGAGTTCGTTCCAGGTCGCTGG
>QQUL01000319.1 GCA_008501565.1 Armatimonadota bacterium | reverse complement strand
GGAAGACCATCTCGGTGATCTGCACCGCCGACGGGAAGGTGAACTCGAGCCATGCTCCGGTTCCACGGAGGCTCGCATCGTTCCAACGAGTTTCAGGATTCCCGTCGATGAGGTTCTCGGGGCCAAAGGAGTCGTCAAGCTGCGAACTGGCAGTGACCGAACTCGGAATCAGCTCGACAGGCGGTTCAAGAATCGTGGACGTCGTGACGCCGTCGGTCGTGTTGGGGCCGACCGTTTCGCCCGGACCGGAGCTACCGAAGATGTTCATCATCAGTGCGACCAGGGCAACGAGGAGCACCACCGCAGCCAGCACTCCGAGCGCACGGCCGCCTGCTGATGAACGTGAGGCTGGGGCAGGGGCAATCGGCATCGGATCAGCGTTGAGCCGTGACCCGCACCGCTCACAGTGGTGATTGAACGACGGGTTGTCTGCACCGCACGCTGGACAGTTGACAGTGGCGACTGCCTGGTCGGTCTTGGTCACGTGCTGTTGACGAATCGGAATCTCGCCCGTGGTCTCGGCACCGCCACCAGGAGGAAGAGTCGGCGGAGGAGTTGCCGACGGGGTGCCCGACAGCTCAAACGGCTCGAACAAGTCGTCGAACTGATCCTTTGTGTCGTCGCCCTGCATCCTATTCCTAACCGACGCGATCGTCACCGACGGGGGTTCTCGACCCGTCCGCCGGTATTGTGCCATGAATGATGTACCTGTCCGCGATACGCATCGCAGAACCGTGGACGTTCGCGTCGCTCTTCATCGGCGTGGTCCTTCTTGTCGCGGCCGTTGTTGGCATCGCGTGGCTCATCCGGCGTTCATGATTTGTCACACCCACGTCGTACGGTGTGAACCATGAAGGGTAATGCGAGGTCCGAGAAATCAACCTACCTGTGCCAGCAGTGCGGGTATCGGTCCTCGAAGTGGATGGGGTTCTGTCCCCAGTGCCGATCGCCAGAGGCACTGGCACAGACGACGACGGTTTCTCATACAGCCTCGATAGATGACATCAGCGTGGTACCTGCAACGGCTCGTCACACGACGGTGCGGGATCGTAATCCGACGGGTCTCGTGGAGATCGACCGTGTCCTCGGTGGTGGCATTGTCCCGGGAGCCGCCATCCTCGTCGGGGGCGAGCCCGGGATTGGAAAGTCAACGCTTCTGTTGCAAGTTGCCGATCGGATCGCCTCGACCGTTGGACCCGTGTTGGTGGCTACTGCCGAGGAATCGGCGCATCAGGTGCAAATGCGTGCCCGACGCATCGGCATCACATCCGATGAGGTGCTCATCGCACCCGTCCACGATGTCGATGCCATCGTTTCACTTGCCGAGCAACGGCAGCCAGCGGCGGTTGTCGTCGATTCAATCCAGACCGTTTCGACCGTTGAGGCATCGGGATCGGCGGGTGGCGTCGCTCAGGTGCGGGACTCGGCGGCTCGGCTGATCTCATTCGCCAAGACGAGCGGTACGCCCGTGATCCTTGTTGGACACGTGACCAAGGATGGGTCGATTGCTGGTCCACGGACCCTCGAGCACATGGTCGACGTTGTGCTGTATCTCGAGGGCGAGTCCGATGTCGGTCTACGTTTCCTGCGATCCATCAAGAATCGATACGGATCTGCAAACGAGGTGGGAGTGTTCGAGATGACGGCCGAGGGGCTCGCCGAGGTGAGCGATCCGAGTGGGCTACTTGTCGCCCAACGTGTCGAGACTTCACCCGGTTCAGCCCTGTTCCCAGCTATCGAGGGGAAGCGTCCAATGGTTGTCGAGATCCAGGCGCTCGTGGTTGACACCGGGGCGAGCGTTCCGCGGAGGTCTGTCAACGGGCTCCCTCCAGCGCGCGTTCATCAGGTCCTTGGTGTGCTGTCTCGCCACGCCGGTCTCCCCCTCGCGACGAAAGAGGTGTATGTCTCGGTGATGGGTGGCATCAAGATCACCGAACCGGCAGTCGACCTGCCGGTTGCCCTTGCTGTTGCCTCCGCTGTCAACGGTGTGCCTCTTCGGCGAATCGCTGCATGGGGGGAGCTTGGTCTCACGGGTGATATCCGTCCGGTGTCGCGGCCAGCCGTACGAAAGCGTGAGATCGAGAGGATCTCCGCTGGACCCATCATTTCCCCCGAGGCGGGGCATCGAGATCTTGCAAAGGCGATCGCCGAGGCCGGATTGACAAGGCGGTAATACCGGTGGCTGCCCACGGAAGCTTGCAGGACGACTACGCTGCGCACCGATGACGCCGCCTGTTTCCGCCCCAATTGAACTGCTTCGCCGTTTTGCGCCCGGTACACCGCTGCGCAACGCTGCCGAGCTCGTGATGCAGCACGGGACGGGTGCATTGGTGCTGTTCGGCTCAGGCCCTGAGGTTGAGAAGCTGTGCAGCGGTGGTTTCACGTTGACGAATGCTGCATTCACGGCTCAGCGCGTTGCCGAGTTGGCGAAGATGGACGGCGGCATTGTCGTTGATGATGCTCGAGGTGAGATTCTCCGAGCAAACGTCCATTTCATGCCGGACGCCTCGATCCCGACAGCCGAGACCGGGACTCGTTTCCGCACGGCAGAGCGATTGTCCATACAGACAGGTTGTCCCGTACTCGCGGTGTCCGAGGAGACCCATCTCGTAGCGGTCGTGTTCTCGGGAAACGCAAGGTTCATGCTGCAGTCAGCAACGTCGCTGCTGGACGAAGCGAACCAGCGCCTCCAGTCCCTTGAGCGTCTCCGTCGACAGTTTGACGAAGCCGTGGCCCGCCTTGAGCGGTATGAGGTTGATGGTGTTGTGTCGTACCGGGAGGTCGTCAGCGTTGTGCAGAGGGCTGC
>QQUL01000271.1 GCA_008501565.1 Armatimonadota bacterium | reverse complement strand
GTGTTGATCGCTTGCCACCCGTGCCCTGCCCGTTCTCATAGGTGGTTCTTCCGATGATCTGGTTTTTCCTTGGTTCCGAGAGGCTGACGGTTTTCCGGCACCCTTCCATACTGCTAGTGGCGTGATCGACATTCGCCCGGAATCCCGGGACTTCTCATCATCGGTGGGCGTCGCTTCTCAGGGCGGCATCAGTGCTGGCTCATCGGGTACTTCGCGGTATGCAGGGATTATGTTCCCCGAGCAGAGCCGAAGCAGTGAGGTTGTCTCTTGCATCGACGGTTGCCTCGACATTCTCTCGGGCCGGTCCGAACACTCAGCGGTGACCCGTCCCGCGAAATCGTAGACATGGATGTTTTGTGCCAGTAGCTCAGGAGGGTGCGATGTGCGACCCCTTACGGCCATCCCAAATGGCATCACGTGGCGAGAGACGTGATCCGTGCAACGACTTCCTCGATCGTCATGGCCCCGGTGTCGATGATTACGGCATCGTCGGCGGGACGCAGTGGTGACGCCTCGCGCGTGGAGTCGGCATGATCGCGCTGTGCGAGAGCATCTGCGATCTCATCGACCGACTTCCCTCCCGCTTCAGAGTCGGAGGCCCTTCTGGTAGCCCTGACCATGGGGGATGCGGTGAGATAGATCTTGACCTGCGCATCCGGAAACACGATGGTGCCGATGTCTCGCCCCTCGACAACCGCCCGGCCATCGTGATACTCGACCCATCGTCGTTGCATGTCGACCACTTCGGCTCGCACCGACGGATGGGCAGACACGGCGCTCACCGCTCCCGTGACGGCGTCGGACCTGACGTCGAAGGCCACACTGCGCCCGTCGAGGAGCACACCCCGCTCGTCATAGTCGATGGAGTGGCTCGACAACTCGGAGAGCACCTCGGATCCGTCTGACGGATCGACTCCGGCCTCGAGAATTGCGAGCGTGGCGGCGCGATACGTTGCACCCGTGTCGAGAAACGCCAGCCCGAGGTTCTTGGCGACGAGTCGCGAGACGGTCGACTTTCCGACCCCGCTCGGGCCGTCCACGGCTATGACCACATGCCCTCCAGCGTTTCATAGAAGTCAGGCCAGGAAACGGCGGCGATCCCAGAATCGATGATCTCCACCTCACCCGAGCAACGAGTTGCAGCCACGGCTGCAGCCATCGCAATCCGGTGATCGTGGAATGTCTCAACCGTTCCCCCATTGAGGAATCCGGTACCGACGACATCGAATCCGTCCTCGGTCGTCGAAATGCCCCCGTTGAGGGCGACAAGCATCTTTTCGATCGCAGCGATCCGATCCGATTCCTTTACCCGGAGCTCGCCCGCATCCCGAACTGTCGTGATTCCCTCGGCGTACGCCCCGACGACGGCTACAAGCGGGAGCTCATCGAGCGTCGAGGCGACGAGATCACCAGCCACCTCGACACCGTGGAGCGATTGACCGGTCACCTTGACATCCCCGACGGGGTCACCACCGACCGAATCCGTCACCACGATCTCGACGTCGGCACCCATGTTGTCGAGAACCTCAAGGAATCCTATGCGGCCGGGGTTGATGGAAAGGCGCGGTGTGACCACCTGTGAGCCGGGAGAGATGGCAGCAGCCGCCCACAGGAAGGCTGCAGACGACGGATCCCCGGGAATGTCGAAGCGTGCAGGAGGAATCACGCCCGGATCAATACGAAACCTCGTACGTGTCTCCCAGTCCCCGAGGCCGATAGCTCGCAACCAACGTTCAGTGTGGTCGCGGAACCCTGGGGGGCTGTCAATTGTCGAGGAACCGATGCAGCCGAGGGCGGCAAGTTCGAATGCAGTGCGCACCTGTGCCGAAGCGGTGCCTATCGCAATGTCGGCTGGAGATACCGCCTCGGCTCCACCGACGGTGAGAGGCGGGAATCCGCCACTCGTCGCGATCACTCCCCCAAGTCCCTCCAAGGGATCCACAAGGCGAGCCATGGTCCGCGCACTCAGGGAAGCATCCCCAATCAGCTCCGCCTTGACATGGGAAGTCGACAGCACCCCGGCGAGCAGCCGCATCGTGGTACCGGAGTTCCCGCAATCGATGGGATCCGCTGGCTGTGACCAAGCATCCACGCCTGGCGACCGAACCTGTTCGCCGTCCGTCCCGGGACCGATCTCGACTCCGAGCGTCCGCAATGCCATGGCGGTTGTAGCGACATCCAAACCCCTCGACAGTCCTGTCACGAAGCTGTCTCCTTCGGCCATTCCAGCAAACAGGAGGGCACGATGTGACAGGGACTTGTCGCCCGGCACCTGAACAGATGCCGCGAACGTATCGGTCGTTCCGGTGATGGTGCGATTGATCATCTGCTCTTGTTGGCCTTCTCGTAGATCGATCGGATCTCTTCGATGGTGAGAGGTCGATAACTACCCGCTGTGAGCGTTCGATCGGTGATTCCGCCGATCGAGACACGAACGAGGCGATCAATCTCGAGTCCCACCGCCTCCAGGAGCCTGCGAACTTCCCGCTTTCGACCTTCGGTCATCACGACCTCAACCACGGATCGGTCGCCGTGGGTCGACACGATCCGGGCCCTCTTGGCTCGAGCGTATCCGTCGTCAAGATTGACGCCGTCGAGCAACGCGGCTGTGTGTTTCGGTGTAGCAACAGTCGTCGTCATCGCTTGATAGATCTTTTCAAGCGCGTAGCGGGGGTGGGTGACCCGCAATGCAAGGTCGCCATCGTTTGTCAGCAGCATCAGTCCCTCTGAGTGCAGGTCGAGCCGCCCGACAGGCTTCGTAACCGGATCTTTCGGCACGAGATCCGTGATGACGGGACGCCCTTGCGGATCATCCATCGTGGACACCACCCCGGTGGGCTTGTACACGAGCCACGTCCGAAGTTCCGGGTCGAGGGGCAGGCGCACCCCATCGACCTCCACCACGGCGTTGGCAGGGTCAATACGGTCACCAAGCACTGCCTTCTTCCCATCAACCGTCACCCTTCCACGTTCGATGAGGATGTCAGCCTTCCGACGAGAGGCGATACCGGATCGTGCGATCAGCTTGTTGAGTCGTTCGATGATGACTCCGGTCGCATCGGCATCTCAAGGGTCTCAACAACCTCTGCGGGTGGTACGTGATCGGCGAGCGGGGGAAGATCGGCGATGGACGGGACCCCCATCTTTTCGAGGAACAGTGACGTCGTACCGTAGAGAATCGCCTGGCCGGGTCCGGGCGCCGTTCCTATTTCGTGAATCAACCCCCGGCGTTCAAGGTTCTTGAGTGCGTGATCCGAGTCGACGCCCCTGATCTCGGTTACCTGGCCCCGCGAGACCGGTTGTTTGTACGCAACAACCGCAAGTGCCTCCATCGATGCGTTCGTCAGCTTCCGTGCCCGATCAGACGTCGCATATTTCTCGAGATACGGAAGCACCTTGGCATCGGTGTAGAGGCGCCAGCCATCTGCCACATTGCGCAGCACGATGCCGTGGTGTGCATCCAACTCATTGCCCAGTTCGACCAACGCTTCGTGCACCTCGGCAAGGGGGCTCTCAGCAACCTCAGCGAGTTCCTCCGCAGAGACTGGCTCCTCCGTGACGAACAGGATGGCCTCGATGATCCGAGCAAGGTCGTTCACGATGCCTCTTCCATCCCGATGACGGCGTTGAAGCGGCGTTCAGCTGCAACCTTGTCGTATCGAATGTCGATGATTGGAGAGGACTCCTCCTGGCTGACTCGCACAATGCCCCACCTTGCAAGTTCGAGCAACGCGAGGAAGTAGGCAACCACCTCTGCGTCGCGAGTGCAGTGGGCAACCACCTCATCGAAGTCTGCTGTCACTATCGATGCCATGCGACCCTGAAGGTCCACCATGGCATCCTGTACCGATGGAAGATCGAGATCGAGGTGGTCGACGTCAGGATCGAGAATCGGGGTCGTGAATACCCGTTCGGCAATGACCGCAAAGCCCGCCACGTCGGTTGGGATGATGACCTCAGGCGTGAGCCCGGCACCGATCCCTTCGAGGCCTGCACTCCGTGACAAGAAGTGCTCGGATACCTCGATACGATATCGAATCACTGCCGCAACGTCTTTGAAGGTGAGCGCGGCAAGGAGTCGTGCGAGGAGCCTGTCACGCTCCTCGGCGAGTGCGAGCTCTTCATCGAGGTCAAACGGCTCGTCGTCCGGCAGGAGATGTCGTGCCTTGATCTGAATGAGGGTCGACGCGATCAGAAGGAACTCACTTGCCACCTCAAGGTCGAGCTCTTGCATTTGGTCAACAAACGCTACGTACTCATTGACGATCCCAACGAGACTCAATTCGGTGATCGCAAGCTGGTGGGATGTGATGAGTTGAAGGAGGAGGTCGAGGGGTCCCTCGAACACTCGCGTCTTTACTTGGAACGACATCTGAGGGCCATGCTATTGCTGTCGGATCGCTTGACCGTGTGTTTCGCGGGTTTTGCTGGTTCAGATCTGATCCGCTGCCGCGAGTCGTTCCCAGGCATCGGCGTCGAATCCATGGGGTGCGGGTCCTGGATGGGTTTGAGTGAATGCCACCGTGAACTCGGTTGCACCGGCCGTTGCGAGCATTTCTGCACCAATGGGCCCGTGATCTCGATAGATCGCCCATGACCCCCCGACGGGAATGCGGCAAGCAGTTGCGACTGTGGCGAACGATCGCGAAACGGGACCCATGGGTGCGGCCACCTTGCCGACGTCGTGCATGAGAGCCGTCTCGGCAAGGAGAGGATCCCTTCCGGTGCGCACGTAGACGTCAAATGCATGTCGCTGGTCAGCCTCGGCCATGGCGAAGAAAAGATCGGCGAGGGGTTCGGCCAAAAGGCCGGAGACCTCGGTGGCTTCTGACGCCGTCAGCGGCGTCGCGGTGAGGTGCCCTGCAAATCTCTTGATCAGGTGGACCACGGAGTCACGACACCGAAGCCTTGCACGAGACGCATCGGACCGAGTTCGGTCGGAACTCGAGGCGAGCCACCGGGATGGGTTCGCCACAGTCGACACATATTCCGTACGTGCCTTCAGCCAGCTGGACGAGGGCAGCATCGATGTCGTCGAGTTCGGTTTTGAGATTCTCGATAATGGTGAGCGTCTCGTTGCGCTCGGCGGTCGCTGCGCCTGCATCGGCAAATGCGTCTTCGAACTCCATCTCACCCGTGAGTTCGCCCCTCTCATCGGCTCCAAGCTCCTTGAGCTGGCGGACGAGGGCCGTTCGTTCGTTGTCGAGTGCTTTTCGTGCCTGATCCAGATTGACGCGTGTCATCATTCCCTCGTGGTCCTGGCCGGTCTGTATCGTGCCCAAGGCTACCGTGACGGCCGCCTGAACAGGGTTCACATTCCGCGTGGATGACTTGTCACGATTACCTCTCGGAGGTGTTCTGGAGAAACCTTCGTGTAGATCTGGGTCGTGGACAAGCTTGCGTGACCGAGCATCTCCTGAACGGTACGCAGGTCGGCACCACCCTCAACCATGTGGGTGGCAGCGGAATGTCGCAATACGTGCGGAGACAGTCGCTTCTCTGCGATCCCGGCGCCCGAGCCGTGGGAGCGGACGATTCTCCACACGGATTGTCGTGAGAGTCGATTGCCTCGCACCGTGAGGAACAACGCCCCCGGGTCAGCGCCAGACACGCGTAGGTCAGCTCGAATCGGCAGCCACCGCCCCACCGCAGCGACCGCATAGCTGCCGACCGGGACGATCCGTTGCTTGTCGCCTTTCCCGGTCACCATGACTGTCTTGGTTTCGACATCAACGTCGTGAAGATCAACAGCCGTCAACTCCGACACTCGACACCCGGTGGCGTACAGGAACTCGAGGATTGCCAGGTCACGAATCCCGAGGGGCGTGTCACGGTCGGGTTGGTCGAGAATGCGCGTGACTTCCTCAACAGTGAGAGCTTTCGGAATCGACGATCGCCTCGTCGGGACGCCGATTGTTGCGGTCGGGTCGTCCGATCGGAGGCCGTCGATCACCAAGAACCGGTGATACGCCCGAATCGACGCGAACTTGCGAGCAACGGAGGCATCCGAGAGGCCACGATCGCGCAGGGATCCGAGGTGGGCCTGTACGACGTTGAGATCTTGCCCCGAGTCGTGGGAACGAATCGTCGTGGCGTATTGGACAAGGTCGCGTCGATACGCCTCTACCGTGTTTGCCGCCAATCCACGCTCAGCCCCAAGCGATGCGAGGAAGTCGTGTGCGTGTTCAGGAAGCTCGTCGGTGTGCATCGGTGATCATGATGCCCGCGATGGTCTTCGAGTCGGTGATTTCTCCCGAAGTGACCATCCGGACTGCTTCGTCGAATGCCACTCGTCGCACGATGGAAGCCATCTCCTCGGCACCGTGAGGGGACCGAGCCCCTTCTGTCAGATCGGTAGCGAGGAAGATCGTGATGCGCTCGTCGGAGAACCCGACGGCGGTCCACATGGTGGTGAGTGTTCTCCACGTTGCGGCCCTGTATCCGGTTTCTTCGAGCAGCTCACGTTCGGCCGCTTTTTGCAGGTCGAAGTCGGTTGGGTCCAACTTGCCCGCGGGGATCTCAAGTATCACGCCGCTTGCCGGTGCTCGGTACTGCTCGATCAGCACAATGTCGTCCCCGGCCATGGCGACGACGGCGACTGCACCGGGATGAGTGACGACGACGCGTTCAACGGTGTCTCCGGAGGGAGTTCGCAACGTACGGCGCTCGAGTCCCAAGAACCCCAGATCGCCGACCAGATCGGTCGCAACGACCTCAAAGCGTTCCGATTCGTTCACGCGCTGTCCGATGCCACCTTCGTATCGGCCCCAACATCGACCGACGTCGCCCCAGCCGCGGCCGCGGCCAGGAACCCGGTGAACAACGGATGCGGTCGGTCGGGCCGCGAGATGAGTTCAGGGTGGGCCTGGGTAGCGATGAAGTACGGGTGGGACGGCAACTCGACAAACTCGACAAGTCGTTCATCTGGCGACACACCGGACATCACGAGACCCGCATTCTCAAGTTGTTTCCGATACGAGTTGTTCACTTCCCAACGGTGTCGATGCCGTTCGTAGACAACCTCGCTTCCGTACAACCTCCGTGCGAGAGACCCTTCGATCAGTTTCGCGGGGTAAAGGCCGAGCCGCATCGTGCCACCCTTGTTCTCGACATCCTTCTGGGTCTCCATGAGATCGATGACGGGATCTGGGGTCATGGGATCGAACTCCGTGGAGTTGGCGTTCGACAAACCGAGGACATTGCGGGAATATTCGATGACGGCAGATTGGAGGCCGAGACACAATCCAAGGAACGGAATCCCGTTCTCGCGCGCATAGCGAATCGCCTGGATCTTCCCCTCCACACCGCGGTAACCGAAGCCCCCCGGAATGAGAATGCCGCCAAGGTCCGACAGATAACTCTCCGCGAGCATTCCGTCCACCGAATCCGCTGAAATCCACTTGATGACCGGCTGCACACCGGCCGCGGGGCCAGCATGACGCAGGGATTCGACGACCGACAGGTAGGCGTCGGGAAGGTCTATGTACTTGCCGACAATGCCGATCGTGACCTCGTCTGTTGCCTCCGACATGGCTTCAACCATGCGTTTCCAATCGGTCAGGTCGGGCTCTGGCGCATCGAGATGCAGTTCGCGGCATACCACCTCGTCGATGCCTGCTGCGTGGAGCGTGAGCGGCACCCCGTAGATGTTGTCCTCGTCGACTGCGTTGATGACCGCATCAGGTGCGACATCGCAGAACAGGCTGATCTTGCGCCGTGCCGCGTCATCCACGGGCCGATCAGATCGAAGGACGATGACTTCGGGGAGGATCCCTCGGGAGCGAAGCTCAGCCACAGAGTGCTGCGTGGGTTTCGTCTTCAGCTCGTCCGATGTCGTGAGGAAGGGAACGAGTGTGACGTGGATGTAGCAGGTGTTGTCCGGTCCGATGTCGTTGCGCACCTGACGAATTGCTTCAAGGAAGGGAAGGCTTTCTATGTCTCCGACCGTTCCCCCGACCTCTGTGATGACGATGTCAACATCGTCTCGTTGGCCCAGTTTCCGGATACGCGATTTGATCTCATTCGTTATGTGCGGAATCACCTGGACGGTTGCCCCGAGATAGTCCCCTCGGCGTTCCTTGCTGATGACCGACTGATAGATCGCTCCGGTTGTGACATTGGAATCCTGCGACAGACTCTCACCGACGAATCGCTCGTAGTGACCCAGGTCGAGGTCCGTCTCTCCCCCATCGTCCGTGACATACACCTCACCATGCTCGAATGGATTCATGGTGCCGGGGTCGACGTTGATGTAGGGGTCAAGTTTCTGGAGCACGACCCGATAGCCGCGGGATTTGAGGAGTCGACCGAGCGACGCGGAGGTGATGCCCTTCCCAAGGCTTGAGGTCACCCCGCCGGTTACGAACACGTGCTTGGTCACACAGTCTCTCCAGCTCGGAAGATCGGATGATACCAGCACGGCGCGAATCACCATCGATCCATCAAAAGGAAGGACTCGCAATCCTTCCGAACGTTCAACGGATCGTCTTGCGGTTCCCGTCAGCGTCGTTGGGCCATCGCGAGCAACTCCGCTGCATGCTGTTGCCCGACATCGGACTCGTCCAATCCAGCGAGCATCCTGGCGATCTCATTCACCCTTGCTTCTCCTTGGATGGGTGAAACACTGGTGACGGTTCCGGTACGCCTCACGACGAGGTGTGCGTCGCCGTGTGCCGCAACCTGCGGCAGATGGGTCACGCAGATGACCTGCCGATCCGTGGCAAGCGCCGCAAGCTTCCTTCCCATGGCGAGAGCCGTGGCTCCCCCGATGCCAGCATCGATCTCGTCGAAGGCAACGATTCCCGTGTCAGCTCCACCAGCACCAAGCGTGAGTGCGAGGACGAGCCGGCTGAGTTCCCCGCCCGATGCGACCGCGCTTGCCGGTGCAGGAGCCAACGAGGCATCAGATGCGAACAGCAACGAGATCCTGTCAGCTCCCGACCTCGCAGGCTCAGCGTCCTGGACGTCTACCAGCACTACGGGATCACTGAACCCGAGGTCGTTCAGGTGTGCGACCGTGGCACTCGCCAGACGACTTCCGGCTGCCTGTCGTGCCCTGGAGAGGTCCGCACCGGCTGCAACCACACCGTCGAGCGCTGCGGTCATTCTGGCATCGACGTCAGCCGAGGTGGCGAGAAGCGTGGTGAGTGCTGAGGCGCGGGCGTCAGCTTCCTTGCGAAACGTCAGGATGTCTTCGATGGTGTCGCCGTACTTGCGCTTCAAGGACCCAAGCAGCGCGAGACGGTCCTCGGTCAGCGCAAGGGCATCGGCATCCGATGTGAGATCATCCGAATAGCGGACAAGATCGGCAAGAAGCTCATCCACGAGCAGCACGAGCGCGTCACCTTGTTCGACTGCCGTGTCAAGAGTCGAATCAATCGCTTGCGCTCTTCGGATGGATCGAACGGCCAACTCAAGACGCCCTTGTACCCCTTCGTCTCCCAGTTCATTCATCGCCGTACCGATCTCGACGGCAAGTTCCTCAGCGCTCCGCAGCTTCGCAACACTCGAGCGAAGGTCGGCTTCATCATCGACGTCAAAACCGGCGTCGTCGATCTCCCCGACCTGGAACGACAGCATTTCGGCTTCGCGTTCGAGTGCCCGGAGATCTCCACCAAGCGCTTCGGCTTCAGCGGTTGTCTGTGCAAAGGTCGTCCACGACGCTTCATAGCGCTCCAATGCTGCCTGACCCTCGTCATCGAGACACCGATCGACGAGGCGACGAATCCCGGTCATTGAAGTGATGGTGTGCTGGTCGTGCTGACCGACGATCGCGATGTCGTCACCGATGGCTTGCGCAAGTGCCGAGGCCGTAACTATCGCACCGTCGAGATAGGCCCTCGAGCGTGACGCTGACACGGTTCGTCGCACCACTGTTTCTCCGCCGTCGAGGGAGATGATCGCCGATGCATCGAGTGTGTCGCTGTGGGGGCCCACGAGACCCTTTGGTGCGTTCTCTCCCTTGAGCAACCTGAGGGCACCGAGCATCAAGGTCTTGCCCGTTCCGGTCTCTCCCGTGACGACGGTCAGTCCCGCGCCGAATTCGAGAGATGCAGATTCGATCAGCCCAAGATTGCGAACGACCAGTCCCTCAAGCATGGTCCAGACCGAACTGCTCTCGTACAGCGTGTGGAAACGGGTGTTGGCCAAGGCTGAGGAACCGTACGTTGGGGATCCCCCTCCTCACAATGATGGGCGTGTCCGGTTCGACATCGGTGAGATGACGCCCATCCACGTTGATGGAACCCGGCCGTTCACCCTGGAGCGTGAATTCAACCTCGGCGTCAGGTGCGAGAACAATCGAGCGCGACAACAAGCTGTGCGGGGCGACGGGAGTGAGAACAAGGGCGTCGAGTTCCGGTGAGACAATCGGGCCTCCCGCTGAGAGACTGTATGCGGTCGATCCGAGGGGCGTCGCAGCGATGATGCCATCAGCGCGGTAGGTCGCGAGGGGTTCCCCGTTGATTCGAACCGCTATCTCGATGATGCGTTGGGACATGACCTTCTCGACCACGATGTCGTTCACGGCGGATGACGAAACATCACCGACCGACACACCGATCGTGGCTCGCTCTTCAATCGAAAACGTTTCGGATCCGAGTGCGTGTACGAGATGTGGAATCTCGGAGGGTTCGAACTCGGCGAGATAGCCAACTCTCCCGACATTGATGCCACACAACGGGATTCCGTGCTCGATGGATGTCGCTGCTGCCCCGAGGACGGTGCCGTCCCCACCGACGGCGACGATCGCCTCCGCATTGGTCATGTCGGGACTTGCCTCGATGCCGGCCTCGGCACACGCGTCAATGAACCGGGATGCTGTTTCCCCGGCCTCGTCGTTGTCATCCCGGACAACCGTCAGGATGCGTTTCATGTTGCTGGTTCCTCGATCGTTGCCAGCAGGTCACGCACGGACGTCAATGCTGGCTGTCTGGTGAACCATGCTACGTATTCGACGTTGCCAGTCGCTCCAGTGATGGGTGATGGGATGAGTCCGGCCAAGCCGAGCCCGTGGTCCGCGTAGGTCTCAACGACCGTCGACACGGCATCGTGGCGTGCGTTGCGATCACGTACGATGCCTCCCTTCCCGACGGCATCCTTCCCTGCTTCGAACTGCGGTTTGACAAGGAGCACCCAGGAGGCGTCCGGGGTACCGAACGACACCAT
>QQUL01000109.1 GCA_008501565.1 Armatimonadota bacterium | reverse complement strand
CCAACAGCCCAAGGAAGAAGGAGAGGGCGACTACTGGAAGCAGCGGGCCCCGACAGAACCGCACCGCGAGCCAATCCCGCAGCGGGAACCCGAGCCGCCGCGAAGGGAGCCGGAGGCCATCGATCCTGACGACTGGTTCGAATGTTCGACCTGTGGGATGCCGCATTTCCGAACTGCGAAGTACTGCCGCGAGTGTGGCACCCACCTGGCAACCGGTGTCAAGCATGCACACGACCTGTCCATCGCCGATCTTGATCTGGTCTGCGGCACCTGCGGCGGCTCGGACATCCAATCAAAGGCCTGAAAGCCGGTCCCCGGCAACCCTACGCATGAGTCGCGGCAGCGGTCCTACCGCTTCTGTTTCGTAGGTCGAGATCGACGCTCCGCGACTTCCTCACCGGTCACGGACAAAGGCCGCGCGGCGAGCTCCATCCGACGCTTGAGTGCCGTCCTGAATCGCTTCGGGCAGGCGACGAACCCTGCAAGCGGAATGATCTCCCCGCGGGAAAGCATCAACCGTTTCTCAGCATCGAGCTGCACCGGGGGTGGTGCGGTAAGGGGTTGTCCCGGAATGGTCCCTTCGGCCACCGTCGTGATCACACCCGGTCCTTCGGGAGAGATCGATATCCGGATGTACCAGGGAAGAAACGAGGACGTGTCGTCGTAGTCGAGGCTCATCTCAGAAATCGCCTCGTAAGGAACACGAAACGCGTGATCATCCGGGTCGGACCCAACCACGAGGAACATTGCCCGGTCTGAAAGCAGCCAGAACATGACGCTGCGTTCACTTGCCCGCCTGTCGAGTCCCGATGCGGAGCGATCAAGGTTCTCATCGGCCACAAGCAGAGGCTTGGCCTTTGCCTTGGCCTCTCCCCGACCGAGGTCGAGCACCGATTGCTTGAATGCGTACAGCAAAGACATGGGAGAGAGCTTACAGCTCACAGCTTTCGGTGGAGATTCAGAAGTCGGACGTCAGTCGTCGGTCGTCGGTCGTCGGTACTCGGTAATCTCTCCCCAATGGCCAAGGATCTTTCGGCAACAGGCAAGGAATTCGCTTGGTCCTGGCCGTTGTCGGACTGGGACGCGATGTGGAAGCCCTCAATGTGGCGCCGCAGTCCGCCAAGCCCCCATCGGGCCCACATCTTTCATCTCGCGGCGATCTACGCCCTTGCCCTCTATGCCAATGTCGTCGCCAACGAACTCCTTGACGGCATCTGGCACATCCCGTTCCAGCTCGGGATCCTCGGCATCGCCCTCATCATTTCGCGGCGGGCCGGGACCACGTGGACATCTCTGGGGTTGCGGCGGGACCGCCTCAAACGGGGGGCGATCGTTGGTGGGGTCCTGATCGGCGTGATCTCGATCGGAATCGTGATCGCTATTGCAATTCCGGCGACCCGCGATCTCTTCCGTGACGAGAAGGTCGCCGATGCGTCGGTGGGCTGGGTCCTGTTTCAGGCATTCGTGCGTATTCCGTTCGCCACGGCGCTGTACGAGGAGGTCCTGTTCCGTGGAATCATGTTCGGCATGTTGGTCAGGCGCCACACGCCTCTCGCGGCCGGAGTGATCACGTCGGTGCTGTTCGGTTTCTGGCACATTCTCCCGACGCTGCACACCATCGAAACGAACCCTGCCGGCGCCGTGTTCACCGGCTGGATCGGAATCACGATTGCGATCATCGGTGCGATCGCCGGGACCGCTGCGGCCGGGATTGGTTTCCTCCTCGTGCGGCTCTACGCCAACTCAACGCTGGCCTCCGTTCTGGCACACATCGGTACCAACTCACTTGCGATGCTCGGCGCCCTTGTGGTGATTCACTACCTGTGACGGTACGCCGCACGCAAGCTGCTTGACTTTCGGCCGATCATTTGCCACCATGCCCGTCCGTGGTTCTCGCGAACCACGGAACGCGCCCAAGGAGGATCGATGCACCGGCTCATCTCGCCCACTTCAGCATCCCCAGCCTTCGCGCGCGCCCGTTTGCGCTGACAACCACCGCAACGCCCCCGCTCCCGAGAGCCCACCAGATGCTGGCTTTGCCGTGTGCGCCGTCCTCCTTCGATTTCCCAAGGAAACCCCATGATCCCGATCCGAGCATATTTCAGACTTTTCACCGGATATCTACGACCGCATCGCAAGAAGGCGGTCCTGCTTTCGATCGTCCTGATGATCGCGATTGCGCTCCAGCTGGCGAACCCACAGCTCATCGCGCTGTTCATCGACCGCGCAATCGACGGTGCAGAAGTCAGCTCTCTGGTCCCGATCGCTCTTCTCTTCATGGTGATCGCCGTGGTATTCCAGTTGCTCATGGTCTGGGCGTCATTCCTCGCTGAACAGATCGGCTGGTCGGCGACAAACGAGCTCCGCTCCAATCTCATGGATCACCTGCTCCACCTCGACATGGGGTTCCACAAGGGCTCAAGCCCTGGAGAGCTGATCGAACGGATCGACGGAGACGTCACTGCCCTTTCGAACTTCTTCTCATCGATGATGATCAAGGTTGTTGGGAATGGGGTGCTGCTCACCGGAATCCTCGCTCTCCTGTGGGTTGAGTCGTGGATCGTCGGTCTGGCCATCACCGTGTTCACTCTTCTCGCGCTGTTCGGCATGATTCGGCTTCACGGTGTCACCGTCCCATGGCAGAAGGCAATCCGCGCCACAAGCGCCGAGATGTACGGCTTTGTCGGCGAGCAAATCGACGGAACCGAGGACATCGAAGCCAACGGTGCAACCGGGTTCATGCTTGACCGCTTCGCCCCCATTCAGCGAAGGTGGAACACCCCGATCGTCCGGGGGTGGCAGGGGCGGGCG
>QQUL01000079.1 GCA_008501565.1 Armatimonadota bacterium | reverse complement strand
AAGTCGTTCGCCAGCGGCAAGTCAAGCTGGGGTATCACGGTGATCTAACTGATGATGCGAGAGCTCGAATCCGCGCCGTGTGGTACGCCAAATCCGTGCCGAATGGTCGAGCCATCGTCGAACACGAACTCGGCAAGGGTCAGCCGTCGAACGAGACCGTGTGAATCTCTTTCGCTGTTCCTTCGCTGAGGGTCCAGTACGAATAGGAGGCGTCGAACGAGATCGATTCGCCCTGCCGCTCCTCGGGACTCGGACCCTCACAAGGCTCGGAGGTGAGTGCCTCAGCAACGGACTCACCCGGCGCTCGGGTCCACATCCAGACGGTTCGGTACCCACGAAAGGCGATGACGGAGCCATCGGCGCTCATGTCGGCTCCCGACACCTCGGCACCAAGCGGCAACGTCGTGACCAGTTCGAGTGTGGAGCGTTCACCGTCGACAACGAGTGATCCGCGAAACACGAGTGCCTCATCTCTTGCCTTGGTGACCACATATACCGCTGGATCGATCGGATCGATGAAGAGGGCCTCAGCGTTGTGCCCACCGTCGGGATACTCGAATGCAATGGGTTCAGAGTGCGGAAACCGATCCGTCATGGTTGCTGGGTCAAGGTCCTCGACACGGTGGATGGCGATCACACCTTTTCGAATGTCGAAGTTGTCCCCGATGTCCCCGACATACAGGTAGTTGCCTTCACCTTGGGCGTCGGGCCCGGCGGACATGTCCTCCCAGTCGAACGCGAAGCCTCCGGGAACCTCAAACACTCCCAAATCGGTACCGTCCCGACGGAACGCATAGAGACGAGCTCCGTCCCTCGAATCGTTGTGCGACCAGAGGACATCCTCGGTCGTTCTGCTGACCGCCAGACCCGATGCCTCTACCAGTTCGGTGTTGGTGATGACCCCATTGACACCCCAGTCGCCGTAGAGGTCGCAGACTGTCGAACCCGGTGGCACGATCAGACCCGGGGCAGCAGTGGTTGTGGTCGTCGCACCATCGGGGGGCGGTGTCGCCGTCCCGCCACCGGATGTGCTCTCGACAGATGTGATCGTCGGAATCGATGTCGTTGCCTGAGCGACTCCCGGGGCGTCGTCGTTCAAGCGCAAGATGACGACGGCTGCGACCGCAACGACGGCGATGAGAACCAACGCGATGGTGGAGCGACGCATCGTTGGAGGGTATCGCTGAGACCCGCTGAGTGGCCTTGGCAGCGGGTCTCAGTCGGGCGTGCCCGGGCGCCGACCGTGTCTAGCCCAACTCTGTCAGGGCTATCGCCTGCGCAACGATTGCTTTTTGGAGGTCCGCCAACTCGACGCTCTCGTTCGGCCCGTGGTAGCGGCTTGTTGGGTCGGAAGCGCCGACAAGAAGGATTGACGCTGCCGGATAGCGTTCAGAGAAGGCTGCCACGAACGGAATTGAGCCCCCGACCCCGACTTCGAGGGGTTCGGTTCCGTATCCGACCCGCATGCCTTCCCGGTATGCGTCATAGGCATCGCCGGAAGTGTCGAGTTCGAAAGCGTTGCCAGTGGATCCAGCACTCACGGTCACCTCGGCACCCCACGGCGCACTTGCGACGAGATGGGCGGTCAGGGCCTCGAGCGCGGCGTCCGCATCCTGTCCCGGGGGGATGCGCAAACTCACCTTCGCGCTTGCCTCGGGTACGAGCTGGTTGATTGCCTCGGCTATCGGCACTGCGTCGACGGCAAGGATCGAGATGGAGGGCTGCATCCATGTCCGGGATGTGAGTGAACCTGAGCCGATCTGCTCGAGCCCATCGACGGGGAGCATCTGTTCGTTCGCCTCTGCAATGGTGAAGTCGAGAGGGTCGGCATCACGCGACACCAGACCTTCGACCGCGACCGATCCATCGTCGCTGTGGAGCTTGGCGAGAGTCTTGACGAGCGCCGTGATCGCATCGGGGTAGATACCGCCGAACGAACCCGAATGCACGCCGTGTTTGAGAGTTCGCACGTTCACGACACAGTCGACGAGTCCTCGCAGCGATGTGGCAAGCGCAGGTACGCCAACGCGCCAGTTCCCCGCGTCGGCGATGACGATGGCGTCTGAGGCCAGCAAGTCTCCATAGGCATCGAGAAAACCGGCGAGGTGCTCAGATCCGATCTCCTCTTCCCCCTCGATGAAGACCTTGACGGTCACCGGAAGCGAGTCAGCGAGAACCCGGATCGTGGAGAGGTGAATCGCGATACCGCATTTGTCGTCTGCGGTTCCCCGCCCGTACAACCTTCCGTCGAGTTCGGTCGGTTCAAATGGATCCGTATCCCAGATCCCTGCAGGACCGGGTGGCTGAACATCGTGATGGGCGTAGAGCAGAACCGTTGGGGCATTCTCGGGTCCTTGTTTGATGCCAAAGACCGCGGGGTGAGCTCCGTCTAGTTCGAGTAGACCGACGTCGTCGAACCCGGAATCAGTCAGGAGTTCAGCCACGAACTTGGCTGAATTTCTGACGGCCGCGGCGTCGAAGCCTGCGGCGCTCACCGATGGGATTCGGACCATCGATTCGAGTTCGGTGCGGGTGCGGGGAAAATCGGCGGCCACAGCTGCCTTGATTTGGTCATGCATCCAGCGAGCGTACCCTCGGTCGGGTCGTGGGATCAACGCCGTCCCGGGTACGGGCCAGCGCGGTTGGCGAGACGCTACGTGTTCTGTCGCGACGCAGTTCGACGAGCCGAAGTCGACGCCAGCGATTCCGGCGTCGGTCGTCGACCATCAGCGGTCGGATCGCCATGGTTCGACCTGGTAGATGCGACGGGCCGGCGCAGCGCCCAGTTCGGTGGTGAAGGAAGGGTCAGCACGACATGCGAAACGCCGAAGGCGGTGACGAACGAGATTGTTCCATCCATAGATTCAGCCAGTGCGATCGCTGTTGCCATCGCCGCACGCACCCCGTCAGCCGAATCGGTGTGGTGCACATCTTCAGACAGCGCAGCGTGGGTTGCCGTTGGCAGGATCGCACCTTTGCCAGAGACCGTTGCAGTCGCCGACGCGCCACGCTGTGCTGTCTGAAGTGTGAGCTGCGCACCCTCGTCAAGGGTCGAAATGTTGACGAGGGTGCGCAGGATCTGGCGGACCTTGGACGGATCTCCCCAGGCTCGCGTCTCCGCGATGTCCAGGTCGAAGTTGGCGGCGGACGGACTCGATGCTGCGATGGATTCGAGCTCCTGGTCCATGAGCACCACGGACGAAATGGGTGGCGTCGTCACCGCCCGTCCGATGGGAGTTCGTGCGAGCTGATCGAGCGTGTGTTCAACTTCTCTCGCGTTGGCTCGGATCATCGCCAGGACAGACACCCGCTCGTCGTTTTCCATTTCGGGGGAGGAGATCAGGCGATCGGCCTCCCCGACAATGGCCGCAATCGGGTCGCGAAGGGTGTATCGCATCTGAATGCGTAGATTCGCTTCGCGTCGGGATATCTCTGCGTTTGCACGGGTCAATTCTGCGTTGCGTCTGGCGGCGTTCGCGCCGCGCCTGTCGAGAACGATGACGTAGGTGCCACAGAAAGCGAGGGCGACGATCACCGCGAAGAGCATGCCCTTGGTGGCCATCCCATTCGCCGACACGAACGCCCCGAGAATGAACAACAAGCCGCAGCCGATGGCTGCGGCGGTGTAGAGCGCTTGTGTTCGTTCCGTTGTCACGTGAGGTACCTCTGTTGGGGCTATCGACATCGACGCCGAATAGGTAGAGAATGGTTGACGACGCCGAGAATTGACTAGTCATCGATCGCGTTCCATCTCCACCGGTAATCTGTGCTGTATGAATGAACCGATTCTTGTTCCGGTCGACGTCCCTCTGGTCGGGGACGAGCGGAGAAAGAACTGGGCGAAGGTTGTGACGGGCGTCGATGAAACACTCGCGACCGGTTGGGCTTTCGAAGGTGAGTTCATTGCTACGGGTGGGATCCAGGATGTGCCGATCGGTTCGATCATCCTGTCGTATGGAGAGCGCGGTTCGCGGGCGAATCCTCAGATCGAAGCGTCGGTGATCCGTGTGAACAGTGATGCGACGACCACACCCATCGTTTCAGCGAAAGGCAGGGCGTGGGCTCGCACGTTGCGGGATCAGGTTGTCGAACTTCTTGCCGAGGCTGAGGAGGCGCCGATTGTCGGCAAACCATGGGACCCGGTCCTCCTCCAGTACAGCGATGAAGCAATTGCCGAAGAAGTCAAACGGCGACATCTGACATCTGACGTGTAGTGTCGCGCGACATCGGTGACAGGTGTCGCGGGGCATCCCTGACAGTTGTTTGTGGTCATGTGGTTGGGTTTTTTCGTTGTTTGAGTGGTGCCGCGACATGCGTACGGGATGTCCTGGAAGAAGACACATCTGACGTCTGACGTCTGACGTCTGATGTCCGACTCTTGTAATCCGATATCCGATCCCCGACGTCCACTAGCATCCCGAACCATGTTGCTTTTCACACGCGTCGGTCTTGTTGTTGCTGCCCTCACGACGGCAGTTGCCGGGCTTGCGGTGCCTGCGGGAGCGGCGGAGTCCGGCGGCTCGGCGTGCGTCACAAGTGGCGGACAAGCCAACGCTGTCCGTGCATTTCTCACACCCACGGGAGCGATTGCTGAGGATGTCGCGTTCAACTACGACGACCCTGATGCCGAGGAGAATCCGCTCGCTCTGATTCGATTCCCTGGGGAAACGGCATTGTGGATCACCGCACAGGTGTCGGGTGGCGACACCATCGTTCCGGGTTCTGATGCCCTGCGTGCCAAATCGGATCAAACCGTGTTCGAGGGACCTGAACGGTCCGATCGACCCGTTTCCGACTCGATTGTTCGTCTCTATTGCGGATTGTTCGATAGGAAGCCATCGAGTCTCGAACTTGAGTATTGGGCGGGTCGGTATTGGAACGGACTGCCCCTCGTCACCATTGCGGAGGCTTTCACACACTCGCGGGAGTTCGTCGACCGCTTCGGTGTCCTGACGGACGATGCGCTGGTTTCCGTTCTCTATTCCGATGTACTTGGTAGGGATCCCGCTCCGGGTACCCGTCAAGCTGTCTCTTCAAGGATTGAGGCTGGGGAGATCCATCGCGGCCATGCCGTGGTGCAGGTCACAGAGTCTGGCGAGTACGTGATGAAGACAGGGACGGTGGCACCTGAGAAGCCGCCGCTTCCGTATCCAGACGTGGGCTCTGGTCGACGAATCCTCTATTCCAACGGTGGTCAGCGCATCTGGCTCATCAACGACACCGGAGAGCTCCACAAGACGCACCAGGTATCTGGTCGTCGCGGTATCCCCTCCGTCGGTCGTTATCGGGTGTATTCGATGTCTCGCTATGCATGGGCTCCTTACGACGGAATCACGATGGAACACATGGTTCGGTTTGCACGCGGCGAATGGCCGTACGGTTTTCACTCGATCCCGGTCCGTCCAGGCGACAAACCGATGCAAACCCCCGCCCAACTGGGAACCCATCGCTCGGGTGGTTGCGTCAGGCAGCTGTGGGACGATGCTGAGGCGGTGTTTGCCTGGTCGACCATTGGCACCCGAGTGATCGTGACGCCATAGGTGTCCGACGGGTGATTTGGTTCTAGCAGAACATCCGTTGGTACTCTCTCGCCCATGAACGCACTGATTCTCGCCACTGAGGCAACCCATTTCGATCCCCCCGGAGACGACCTTGCAACCGTCGCTTACGCCATGCTCGGAGCGGTGATGTTGATCGCAGCAGTCGCAACCTGGATCGCGACCCCCAAGGGCGAAAAGCACTAGGAGAGCTTTCAGCTTTCAGCTCTCAGCTTTCGGAAACCAATGCCTTCTGACGTCCGTCGTCTTCCGTTCTCCCCGTCATGCCCCCCTGCTTCCTCGCTTCGCTCGTCGCGTCCCCCCGCAGGCGGGGGGGCGGTGTTGAGCTTGTCGGCTACGTTGGGGCCGTCCGTCGCCCGACTGGTGACCTCTGAATTCAAACTCCGACTTCTGAGGTCGGTTATCGGTTATCGGTTGTCGGTCATCGGCTTCCGAGACGCGTCGAAGCCCCTGGGCGGCAGGGGCTCCGAATGAAGTGGGTGGGTGACTGGCTTGGTATTGGTTTTGGATCACCTTGTTCTGAGAACAATTTGCCTCGCCGGCCTCCCACCTAACTATCAGTATCGAACACATCGCCCCGGACCTATAGCCAACTTCGTGGGTCGTGCGACCCATTCTCGTGCTCCGAAGAGCGAATCGGGGGCGTCCAGCCTCTCCGGAGGCACCCATAGACTCGCCACGTCATGTTGCGCGTTGCCAATATCTCCAAGCGTTACGGCGACGTCGTAGCACTCGACAACGCTTCCTTTGATGTGCGGCCCGGTCGCATTCTCGGATTCCTCGGCCGCAACGGTGCGGGCAAGACCACCACAATGCGGTGCGTATTCGGACTCGTCGAACCTGATACGGGATCGATCACGATCGACGGAGCCCCGATCACCGACTCAGCCCGATTGCGGTTCGGATACATGCCAGAGGAGCGCGGTCTGTACCTGCGTATGAAGGTGCACGAGCAGCTTGTCTACTTCGGAAAGCTCTCCGGCATGGCCAAACCTGATGCATCAGCCGCAGCAGACCACTGGCTTTCCGAACTTGGTCTCGCTGACCGCCGCGACGCAAAGCTCCAAGAACTGTCCCACGGCAACCAGCAGCGAGTTCAGCTCGCCACAGCCGTCTTGCACGATCCCGATGTCCTGGTACTCGACGAGCCGTTTGCCGGCCTGGATCCGATCGGTGTCGCGTCACTGTCTGAAGTGCTGCACAGCTTCGCTGGACGAGGAGCCTCCATATTGTTCTCGAGCCATCAACTCGACCTTGTCGAGGATGTATGTGACGATGTTGCGATCATCCACGGAGGCACCGTGGTCGAATCCGGATCACTCGATGATCTCCGTGAGCGGGCCACGTACCGCAGGCTCGAAATTCGAATCGACGGGAGACCATGGACTCCACCGATCGAAGGCGTTTCCACGGTGACGAGCGGTGGTGACAGCCATGACATCGCTGATGCTTCTGTTTCGGTCGATCAACTGCTGTCGGCGGCCAGAGCCGAAGGCAACATCACCCGGTTCTCATACAGGGCCCCCGGTCTGCAGGATCTGTTCCGGGATGCGGTGTCCGAATGAGACGGAGAGACCAGATCGCAATCGTCGCCACACGCGAGATCGTTGAACGGTCGAGATCCACGGTCTTCCGGGTCATGCTGGTCGCGATGGCGCTTCTCGTTGGAGGTGGAATCATCGCTCTGTCGTTCATCAATCCATCATCGCAGCCGATTCACATCGGCTTGGCAGGCGTTGTCGTTCCTGGCCTTGAAGGGGATATCGAGACGGTTGCCGGAACCATCGAGCAGCCGGTCACGGTCACGGCATACCCGTCCACGCAGGAAGCGGACACTGCTCTTGAAGACGGCGACATAGATGTGCTGCTGGTGGACAGCTCGACGGTTGTCACAACCTCCGGCGCCTCCCTTGACGAGACCATCATCCTTTCGACGGCTGTCAATGTCGCAGGAAGACGCGTCGCTGGGCAGGAGCTCGGGCTCTCAGACAGTGAGATTGCGGCGATTGTTCAACCGATCACACTCACCTACGAGGAGACCGACGACGCGAACGATGCGGACGAGATTCGAGCGGCTGTCGCTTTCATGGGTGCGATCCTGCTGTTTGTCACGATCATGGTGTTCGGGCAGTTCGTGGCATACGGGATCGTCGAGGAAAAGCAGAACCGTGTTGTCGAGGTTGTGCTTTCGAGGATTGATTCGACCTCACTTCTCGTTGGCAAGGTGCTCGGAATCGGGGCGCTCGGCCTTCTCCAGGTCGGCGCGGTCGTCCTCGCCGCTGCCGGCGCCCTGTTGTATATCGGGTCGGACGCTCTCGAGGGCATCGACCTTTCCGCCGTAGGAATTCCGGGGATCGTGTCGCTCGTGTTCTGGTTCGTGCTGGGATATCTCATGTTCAGCTTCATCTATGCGGCGGCTGGCGCAACCGTGTCGCGGCTTGAGGACCTTCAGAGCGTGGCGTTCGTGCCGATGCTGCTGCTCATGCCGGCCTATCTCGTCGTGTCCTTTTCATTGGGTGAGGTGAATGCCTGGACACGGGTTGCATCGTTCGTTCCGTTGTGGACCCCGATCGTCATGCCGGTACGGATTGCCCAGGGCGATGCGGCGTGGTGGGAGGTTGCACTCTCGATCGTTCTCATTCTCGCCTTCTTGTGGCTTGTTGTCCGTGTGGCGGCGCGTATCTACCGCGGTGCGGCACTGCATACGGGCGGCAGGGTCAAGATCCGAGAGGCACTCCGCGGATCGGGTGTGTAGCGCACGCACCGCTAGTGCTGTGTCCGTCGCTGCCAGCGTGCCAACACATCATCGCCCCCATCCATCGGCGGCGGCCGTCTGAACACGATGTCGCGCGGTGGTGGGGCATCCGTCCGATCCAGGGCGAGCAGCCATGACGGTGACCCACCAAGGGACCACCGCAGCAGCGCCATCGTCTTGCGCCCGACGGAAACGGCACCTGCCCCCGCCGATACGCCAAGAATCTCCCTGATCGGAACCGGGATCGTCCCGACGGCCGCAGCAAACAGCCTCCGATATCCCACAAGGGCCGCCCTCGGAAGTGGGGGCCTGGAGAGAAACTCGACGATGTCGTGCATGGCGTCCGACGGTGCGATGTGTGGGTGGCTGACGATCCAATGTGACAACTCGTTTCGGGTCATTGGTGTATCCGTTGCCCGCAACCTGCGTCCGAGATCCGCCTGCTCAGCGACGAATCGGTCAGCGGCAACCTCGTTGATGGGTGACCGTGAGAAGGTCTGGTATGCGGTGAGGAACGAATCGACCAAGACGTTGTGGACCCACGAAGCGTGAGCACCGTCGCCAGCGGAATAGGGGCCCCCTCGCTCCGAAACACCCTGTACAGGACGGTGAGCGACTCGGACAGTGTCAAGTGCTGCCTCGACTTCCGGTACTGCGCCGTAGGCCGTTGCGGTCACATACGCCGTCGTTCGTGAAAGTCGCCCCAGTGGATCCTCCCGGTACTCGGAGTGGTCGGCAACCCCGGCAACCACCTCGGGATGGGCAGTCTGGATGAGAAGTGCCCGAATGCCCCCAATCATCGCCGACACATCCCCGATGACTCTCCACGTCGACGATCCGGGTCCGAACAGACCGGGATCGCCTTTGTGGTCGAGTGAATGCGCGAGTGGGTAGTCGGCGTGGGCGAACAAACCAACCGTCGTTTCGACGATGCGTTCTCTGGGATTGAGTAAGTGGAGTTTCACGTCGTTTCCGAATGGCGTGAGCGTTGACGCGAATCCGAGGAGAGCCCGAGAATCGCGTTGTGGCTGCCGAGGTTATCGAAACCGATCAATAGTCCTGTCACCACCGCGACCAACCGGGGCCATTGGTGGGGTATGCAACGAAATCCGGAATGGGGAGGTGCCAGAAGCTGTTTTGAACCGGTACGCTGCATGCGGACACGGTCGGGACTTGATGCACCATCATCGTGTGTGAGCCGACCGAACGATTGGAGAACCTCATCGCAGGCAAGGACGATTATTTCAGGGCGAAAGGTGTTGTTGTGGAAACACTTCCCAACGCGACCTTTCGCGTGAAGCTTGAGACAGGTCATGAAGTCACGGCTCGCGCATCAGGGAAGATGCGTAAGGGTCGCATGATCAGGATCATTCCCGGTGACTCCGTCGAAGTCGATGTGTCGGCCTACGATCCGTCCATGGGCCGGATCGTGTGGAGATATCGCTAGCGGAAGCTTTCAGCTTTCAGCTTTCAGCTCACAGCTTCTGACCTTCCCCGAAAACCTGTTGGCCATAGCCGGTAAGCTCTGCACATGGATCTCTACGCACGGGTGAACATTCTCGACGGCATGGCTGTCCGGCTACCGCATGGTGACATTGCCGAGGCCATCCCTCTCGACGATGATCCCGTCAACCGCGCCAAGGGCTGGGTGTCCAAGGGTGCTGACCGCCTGCACATAGCGGACCTCAACGCAGCGGCCCACGGTGACTACAAGAACCGAGACCTGATTGCGGACATCATCAAAGCAGTGAATGTCCCGGTGCAGGTTGGTGGAGGCGTTAGATCCGAACGCGAGGTTCAGCGCATTCTCGGCATGGGAGCGTGGAGGGTCGTGATCGGAACCCTTGCGATAGTGGATCAGGTGGCGTTCTGGGAGCTCAATCGAAAGCACCCACATCGCATCGTGGTCTCGCTCGACGTCAAGCCGGACACTGAGATCCTCATCCGCGGTTGGACCGAGGAGACGGGTGAGTACCTTGAGGAGGCGCTCATCAACCTGTCAAGCGGAGGCGCAGCCGGTTTCATGATCACCGAGGTTGGTCGCGACGCTCTCCAGGAACCACCATATTTCGATGTACTCGAGATGGCGGTGAGGCTTGTCGACGAACCCGTGATCGCCGCCGGCGGGGTGCGAGATCTGGACGATGTGGCACGATTGATGGCGATCGAGGCGAATGGCAAGAAGCTCGGTGGCGTTGTCGTCGGGCGAGAGGTGACAGCCGGTCGCTTCACCGTTGAGGAGCTCACAGCGGTTCTTGCGAAAGGTGAGGAGGGTGCGTCGTTCGGCCCTTGGTCACGCGCAGACCTTGACGCCGCGGCGTTACGATTTTCCGAGACTGTCGACGACCCCGACAGCCTCCGTACACTTTCAGAGTTCATCCGCTGGCTGTCGGCTAGCTGATGACCGGCGGCACCGCCGCTTACCGCACAACCATCGGAGAATCCATGAAGAAGCTGTTGAAGATTGTGATGCTGATGCTGGTCGTCGGCGCCGTGGCCGGAGCCGTGGCGTCGTTCATCGCAAAGAAGCGTCTTGAAACGATGAGCGACGACGAGATTCGGGCATATCTCGCATCGAAACTTGAAGGCCGTGTTGGCCAAGAGCAACTCGCGACCATCCAGGAAGCAACCGTTGCTGGCATCCGCAAGGGGAGAGCGTCCACGGACGCGGTCACGACGATCACCCAACGGGCGACCGAGACCGCTGAAGACGCTGTCGAGGATGTCGCAACCGCCTAGCTGTGACAACCGGGGACGTTGTCCCTGGGTGGATGGTGTGATTGGTTGAGCCCTCCGACGAGACTGTGGGTTATTGGACTCACGGCTCAGAAGGAGGGCTCGTAGTGAACGCTACAACACGTAGGCAA
>QQUL01000358.1 GCA_008501565.1 Armatimonadota bacterium | reverse complement strand
CCAAGGCCGTGACTTGGCTCATCCCGGGGCGACCGGTGGAGGAGGAACGCCTCGCCCCTCGGTACTTGGACAACGATGTGATCACGATTCCCGACGTTGCGCTCGAAGGTGTGCGACGGGAAATGGAGAGGATGGCACGGCGGGTCAGGCTCATGTTGGACGAGGCATACGCCGCTGTGACCGAGGGTCCCCAGGAGCGAATCGACAGTCTCCGCGATCTTGACGATGAGCTCGACGGTTTGTATGACCACACGATCACGTATCTGGCCAAGGTTGGGCAGGAAACCCTCACCATTGATCAGGAGAACAAGCTGCGACGTCTGATCGGGGTTGCGAACAATCTCGAATCACTCGGTGACCTGATCGAAACCGAGATTGCCGCGCTCGCCCAGCGAAGGCTCGACGAGGGTCTCACGATCTCGCCGGCCTCGCTCGAGGTGCTCGCTGGTCTGCACGACACCGTGGCCGGTGCAACGACCGATGTTCTCGATGCGTTCTCCCTTGACGATTCCAAGCGGGCGGCAGACGTTCGAAGCCTGAAGGCGGAAGTGCGAGAACTGGAGGAATCGGCTCTCAGCCATTACACGGCTCGTTTGACTGCTCCGGAACCAGATCGCACCGAGCTGTATCGTCTTGAAACTGACCTGGTTGAGGTGTACCGCCGCATGTTTGGAATGGCTCGCCGGATCGCCGCCCAAGTGGTCGAAAACGGTGCTGATGATTGACCTCAAGGAACCGTGCCTTCGTGTCGATTTGTGATGTATGGGTGTCCCGTTTCTCACCGGATATGTTCTTGGCCAGCACGGTGCTCAGTCGGCTCGGCTGGCATCGAGCGTTGCACGATCGACGGGCTCCGCGAAGAACGATGTTCTCGATGTCCACGACCGCCTCGATCGCCTGATCCTGGTGGTTGAGGCGATGTGGTCGCTTCTCGAAGAAAACGGCTACACCGAGGACCAATTGCGCAGTCGCGTCGACCGTATCGACGCAGCCGATGGTGTCGTCGACGGCAAGAAGAGCCCGAGAGGTCTTGAGTGCCGCGACTGTGGATCGATTGTTCCAGCCGGACGCCCGGCATGCCAGTTCTGTGGTGCTGATGCCGTTGAATACGACGATGGCCCGTTTGTCGGGATCTGAACACGACGCCGCAAGTCCGGACACCGTGATCTTGGCGGGAACCTGATCCGCGCTTCCGACCGTCTGATACCCAAGTGAGCTTCAAGCGATCGCGAATTGGGAGGTTCAGATGTTGAAGATCCGGAAACGATTCATGGTTCCAGCGGCGATGATGGTCGTCCTCGCCGTACTCACGGGGTGTGCGGCTGACGATGCGGCGCCGCTTTCCGATTCGGTGAATCCGCCTTCTGCGGCTGGCGCTTGTCTCGAGGGTGTACCGGATTGCAACGACACTCCCGGTGACCTCGGGCTTCCTCCCAACCTCGGTGAGGAACCCAGCGATGGGCCCGTTGTGGCGGATGACGGAATCAGCGTTGTTCAGGCCCTTTCTGAAGGCGGCAGTGACCCGATCGCGGTCACAGGCTTCTTCATCTCCGATGGCTCGGGTGCTTGGCTCTGTGAGGCCATGGCCGAGTCCTACCCGCCTCAATGCGGTGGTGAGCGCCTTTCAGTCAGCAACCCTGACGCCATGGGTGCCCTCGTACTCATTGAGGAAGGAGACACCCAGTGGTACGAAGGTTCACTCACCCTCATGGGAACCGTTTCGGACGGAACGTTCACCATTCTCACCGACCCTGATGGGTGAGCAGCGCATGTCCGACCCCGGGTGAATGTCAGTCGGCGTCGTATTCCGGGTGCTCGGCGAGGAATCGATCGAGGTTTTTGCGAGCCGTCGAGCGGACCTTGTTCTGAGCAGAACCGCTCCAACCCGCCAAGGCGCCTGGTAAGCCAGCGGCCATACGCATCCATTTCCAGAGATTGAAAGTGTCGATGTGACGGATGATCTTGCCGTCGCTGAACTCGAACGCTGCGTCGATGCGGTTGTGCACCTTGCGTCCTGTGGGGCCGAAGGTATAGGTGGCCTCCCAACGGGCTGAACCCGATGTGTCATCGGCAGCGACTCCGGCGACGGTCACTGCCAAATCGGCCGCCTGATCGCACAGCATGTGCCACATCGCCGCGGCCTCGGCTCCGCGAAGGTCCCCGAATACAGGATCCGTGAAGTGAACGTTCTTGTGGTAGCAGGCTGCCATCGCTGCGAAATCCCTTTCATCGAATGCGCTGTAGAACGATTCGATGGTCGCCGCGTTGTCGTGCACTGGACTCCTCAGTTGTCTGTCGTGGCATTGTTGTCGACGCCTTTCGTGGTGGCAACACCAAGGTGCCAGAATCAAGACGTGTCCAGATGCAGTCATGCAAACAGCTCGACGATTCAAGTCCGTGATCTCGACGCTGTTGATACGTAGGGAATCGAGGGGCCAGGGCCAATGGGAAACGGAAAGGCGATGGGTTCAGGGAACCGTGAAGGAGCCGCACGTAGGCGTACCGGGAGCGACCGCCCACGCGTGGTGGAGTCGCACCTGCTGTTGTCCGCGATGCTTGTCGCTGCCGGAGTGTTCACGCTGATCGGTGTTGGCTGGGCGATCGAGGTTGCGATCCGTGGCGGTTCGTGGTGGGGCCCGATTCACGCACTCATGGCAGGCGCCGCACTGTCGGCCATCTCGGGTGCGACACAGATGTTCACCATCACGTGGTCTTCAGCGCGCGCTCCTCGACGTCCCCTCATTCTGACCCAAGGCATCCTGCTGTGGTCGGTGTCGGTCTTGTCCTCGTTGGTGTGCCGACGGACCAATCG
>QQUL01000309.1 GCA_008501565.1 Armatimonadota bacterium | reverse complement strand
CGGACCAGGAACGCTGCCATCTGGCCACGGATGACCTTGCCGTCGACGCAAAACAGGTCGTTCTTCGGGGGGTTACAGCCCTTGGTGATGCCTGCTGCCGCGAGACGGTTGATGTCGCCCTCAAATACCGAGTCGTCGTCATCGGTGAAGAAGTCCTCGCTTGTGGCAGGCAGATTGAACGCGCGATTCAGGAACGCTGCCATTTGGCCCCTGGTGACGTTGCCCTTGGGACAGAACATCGAGTTGGTCGGTGGGTTACAACCCTTCGTGATGCCCTCGGCAGCCAGCCACTCGATCTCTGTGACGAAGACAGAACCGTCCGTGTCGATGAACCGGCTCCCCACGCTCTGGACAGTGATGGTCACCTTTGCGCCATCTGCCAGGGGTGTCCCCGAATTGAACCCGTAGGTGAAGGTGTCCTCCCCGAAGTACCCAGGACTCGGCGTATAGGTGATCGTTCCGTCGCCGTTGTCCTTCGTTGATCCGAATGTTGGCCCGCTCGTCGTCACAACAGTTTCTGCAGCGATGACAGAGTCGAGGTCCACATCATTGTCGAGCACCGACACGATCACAGCGGTGTCTTCGTCTGTTGACTCCGCATCGTCGACTGCCATCGGTGAGCGCACCTCAACGGCGCCTATGTCTGCCGCTGCTCCATCTGGGCGCGCAACGCCTCTCTGATCAGTTGTAACACCGGCAACAGCGTTCGCTGCTCCCACAAGGGGACTGTCGAAGGCAGGCTGGCGAGTCTTCGTTGGGCCGCCGTTGTTTGCGAGCGCCCCGAGTTTCGGATCTCCCATTGCCGCACCAAAGCAACTGGTGTCGCCCCCGAACGAAGAAACACTCGTGGTCACGCCGGTGACCTGACACTCCGCGACAACCTTGCCATAGGCGATGACGGTGCTCTTCGCCGAAAGCGACTCTGCCCGAATGTTGGACCCGAACGAACTGGCTGTGTTGCTCGTGACCGTCGAGAAGATAAGTTCCACGGCTCCAGACTTCATCGCACCACCACTCGTGCCGGCCGTGTTGAACACCAGTGTGGAGTTGGTCACGGTCACGCTTGCATCGGTTGCCGTCGACAAGGCTCCGCCGAAGCTCGTCGCCGTGTTGCCATCAAAGAGCGACGAGTTGATTGAGGCGGTGTCACCGAGCTGCCGGATGGCACCACCGCTCCCGCCAGCCGAGTTGTTCGAGAACGTCGAGGTCGCAACCGTAAGAGTTGTTCCGTCGTTGAGCCAGATGGCGCCACCGCTCGAATCGGTTGCCTCGTTCCCGTCAAATGTTGACGAATCTATGGAAAGAGAGCCGCCGTTGACATAGATGGCACCGCCGTCCCGCTTGGCGGTGTTGTCAGAGAATGAAGAACCTGAAACCGTGACAGATCCACCGTCGGTGCTCAACACCCCGCCGTCTTCGGTTGTTGCCGCATTATTGGTGCTGACGACATCTGTGATTGTCACAGTCGGCGCTCCAACGAGCCGAGCAACGCCACCGATGCGTTGTGCCGTGTTGCCACTCCAGGTCCCACCTGTGAAACTGAACGGACCTCCCGATGCACGGATACCAGCACCGGCATCGACGGTTGCGGAGTTGTTTGTGAAGCTGACGTCGGTAGCCGTTACCGAACCATCTTCGATGTAGAGCCCACCACCACTGTTTGTTGCCGTGTTACCAAGGAACACGGTGTCAGTACCGGTGAATCCACCTGGTGAGTCGAGGTAGATGCCCCCGCCGTTGTCGGATGCATCGTTCCCACTGATCACCACACGATCAGTCGTGACACTGCCGCCACGAACCTGGATGCCTGCTCCACCCGTCTCTGAACCGCCTGTGACCGTGAGATCTTCAAGCACCAGACTTGAGCCGCTATGGATATCCATCACCCTATCCCCGGCGACCGCGACGATAGATGTTGACGACGAGCCTGCGCCTCTGATGGTGAGCGTCGTTCCTGCGTCGAGATGATCGAGGTCTCCACCGGCGTTGTTGTTGTTGACAAGCGGGGGCGAGACAATCGTGAGTGCATAGATTCCTGACGAGAGGACGATCACGTCATCGCCAGCCTGGCTATTCGCTTGGGACACGGCCTCACGGAGCGACAGGACACCATCAGCTTCGTCCACGACGTCGGCGGTTGTCGTGACGACGATGTCTGCTGCAGCATGGACCTGCGCCGTCGCTGCAACAAGAACGAGGGTTGACGCGATCGCCGCCAATGCGACCGACAGATACAAGGTCCGACCCCGTCGGTCCCTTTGCACTCTTGCTATTCCGGTCAACATCACACCCCGCTATTAGACGAACATGTCGTGAGCATACCTGCGATGAGGGTTCCTGAGTGAGGAGGATGGTGCACATCTTGAGCACCCCCATGTGCACTAGTCACCGCGTCGCCTGGCATCGGGAATCCCTTGTACCACTGGGTTTTCGCGGGATGACAGATTTCGAACAGTGCGTTTTCGGGCTTCTCGGGCGTTCTGTGGGTTCGAATGCCTGTAGACCACCATGCATGCACCGCGTACACTCGCATCGGGCTAAAGACGGGATTATGGGTTCGGCGCGGGGACATCGGTTCACCTCTCCGCCCAGCGCAGACCGCGGGAAGGCGGAGACATGACGACACGCACACGAGGCCTAGCACCAGGCGGCCGCGGGGAGCAGAATCTACGCCGATCACTGGCGATGCTCGTAACAGCAGCAATGATACTTACGACAGTGCTGGTCGCAAGCGGCCCTGCTGCTCAGGCTGATCCGTATTTTGAGCCAGAGTATGTGGGGAGTATCGGGGGACCCGGTCGTGCTGGCGTGTATGCGTGGGGTATGGCTACGGCCGGCAACGGCAATGTCATTGTTGGTGATTATTGGAATTACCAGATGCACGAGTACACCATTGAGGGAACTCTGGTGAACACGTTTGGCGAGCGCGGGGACGGTGAGGGTCAGAACAACGCGCCTCATGGAATCGCGGTCAATCCTCTTGATGATTCGATCTATGTGTCAGATCTCAACAACGGCGACATCGACCACTTCGACGCTGCTGGCAACTACATCGAGGATCTCAGGTCCTATGAGTTCGATCCCGTCACCTTCGAGCTTCTGACGACGCCCATTCCGTATGCGCCGAGGCTTGCGTTTGATTCCAACGGCTGGTCGTACATGGTCAACTCACACACCTTTCCTACCCCTGAAGAGTTCACTCATCGCATCATCATCCGAGATCCCGATTGGGAATACCTTGGATACATCGGCGAATTGGGAGACTTCGGAGTGCTACGGGGTGTGGCGGTTGCTCCTGATGACAGCGTCTACATCGTGGATGCGGGCCGTGGGGTGATCCACAGGTTCGAACGGGACACCGAGTCCGTTGACCTTGCGTACAACCAGCTGGCAGATTTCGGAGCCGGGTTCTTGTCCGGTGATGCCAGGGGTATCGCCATTGATGGCGACAATGGTTGGGTATATGTCGTGGACGCCGCCGCCAGCGAGGTCGAGAAGTTCGATCTCGCAGGGAACCATCTCGATACCTGGGGCTCTGAAGGAACGGGACCGGGACAATTCAGGGACGGTGGCCGAGAGCTGACGCTCACAGATGATCCGAGGCCGGGTTTCGAGACCGCACCTCCGGTGATTGCCGTTGCGGACTTCGGAAACAACCGTGTCAACGTGTACGACTCGGATGGAGCCTTCCTGTGGGATTTCCCGAATCCGCCCCAGCCACCCCCTGACGACGGCTTCAACCAGATCCAGGACGTGGCTGCATCACCCGGTGGCTCGTCTGTGTATTCAGCTGACACCTTCAACCACCGGGTTCAGAGGTTCAACACGGAAACAGGCAATCTTGAAACCCTCTGGGGATTCCGCGGTTCAAGCGAGGGCGGCACCCCGTACGCCATGAACTACCCGAGAGGTATCGCTGTCGATCCCGACAACGGAGACGTGTGGCTCAACAACACTCGCGAGGGCGACATCCACGTCTACGACGCCGACGGCGACTTCAAATTCATGTTCGGGAGCTGGGGAGACGGACCACAGCAGTACAACTACTCACGTGGTATCGAAATCGAACCCGGACCCGCCGGCCGCGTCTTCATCGCCGATGGAAACAACCGCCGCATCCACATCCTCGACAAGACAGGCACCCAAACCCAACTGATCGACTGTGCACCCGAATCAAGCGGGATAACACTCATTGGATGCACAGACGTCGCCATTGCCGCAGACGGATCGTTCTTTGCAGCCTCAGTGACTGAAGGAATCGTCTACCGATACGCGGCAAACGGCACTCTCCTCGGAAGCTTCGGTGCAGGGATCCTCACCGGACCATATGGCCTCGCCATGTTTGACGGCAGGCTGTTCGTCAGCGAAGCGTGGGGTCACCAGATCAGCGTATTTGAACTTGACGGGACATTCGTCGACAGCTTCGGGGGCATCGGAGGCGGGCCGGGCCAACTCAACCAACCCAAGGGCATCGACATCGTCGACAACATGCTCTACGTCGCAGACCACTTCAACGACCGCATCCAGGTCTGGAAGCTGAGCTCGGGAACGGTTGCGGACACCATCAACCCGACCGCTGTCATAGAAGAGCCCACGGCTGGCAGCACAGAACTCCCCGGCACAGTCCTGCTCACAGGAACTGCTGCGGACAATCGGGGTGTGAGCGGTGTCCAGATCGCCATCCAGAACACTGGTTCGGGAGACTGGCTCCAGTCGAACGGCACGTGGCTTGGGACGTTGGCGTGGCTTGATGCGGTAGTCGACGTACCAGACGGCCCGGCCGTCAACTGGACTCGCGAAGTCACATTGCCTCCGGGCAACTACGGCTTTCGAGCTCGCGCCATCGATACATCGGCAAACATCGGGACGTCGAACTGGCGCGCCTTCGAGACGGCCGGTGGAGAACCTGTGAACACGTCTGCTCCGACCGTCGTCGGCATTGCTGAGGTAGACGAAGGACTCTCGGCCACGGGAGGCTCTTGGACGGGCGTCGAGCCGATCACCTTGTCATATCAGTGGCAACAGTGTGATGGTGGATGCACCGACATTGATGGAGAGACGGGGTCCACGTACACGGTCACCGTCGATGATGTTGGTTTCTCTTTGACGGTGGCAGTGACCGCAACGAATATTGCAGGGTCCAGTTCAGTGACAGCTGCTCAGACAGGTGTGGTACCTGACCCTGACCCTGACCCTGATCCTGAGAACACGTTTGTTGATGATGATGGCAACATTCATGAGGCTGCGATCGAAGCCATTGCTGCGTTGGGTATCACCAAAGGCTGTAACCCTCCAGACAACGACAGGTTCTGTCCTGATGACCCGGTGACCCGTGGAGCGATGGCTGCATTCTTGAACAGGGCCCTGGACCTGGACCCGACCGGCACTGACTTCTTCAAAGACGACGATGCGTCGGTGTTTGAGGGAGACATCAACCGGCTCGCAGCTGCAGGCATCACACTGGGCTGTAACCCGCCAACCAACAACCGGTACTGTCCCAAGGACCCGGTGACGCGTGGAGCGATGGCTGCATTCTTGAACAGGGCCCTGGACCTGGACCCGACCGGCACTGACTTTTTCATAGACGACGACGCGTCGGTGTTTGAGGGAGACATCAACCGGCTCGCAGCCGCAGGCATCACACTGGGCTGCAACCCGCCAACCAACGACCAGTACTGTCCAAACAGAGTGGTGACAAGAGCCGAAATGGCCACATTCCTCGCAAGGGGGCTCGAACTTGATACATGACCCGACCACCCGTTTCGCACGAAGCGAAAACCCGCGACGCCTTCTTGCTCTCGCATTGAGTCTTGTTCTTGTTGTGTCGTTGGTTGCGTTTGGTGGTGGTTTTGCGGTTGCGGGTGTTGATGTGGGGTTTGTTGGGACGTTGGGCGGTTCGGGGAGGACTGAGACGTATCCGTCGGGTGTTGAGGTTGCCCCGGATGGTTCGATCATTGCTGCAGATACGGGTGGCGATAGGGTTGTCAAGTATTCAGCCGGGGGCACCCAGGTCTGGTCGTATGGTTCCTTTGGTGCGAATCCCGTTGGTGGTCTCGACAATCCACGTGATGTGGGTGTTGATTCCTTGGGCAACGTGTATATCGCTGACACGGGGAACTTCCGGATCATCAAGGTCAATTCCTCAGGTGTCTATCAGGATGTGTGGACGGGGGCCCCTGGTGATCCGATTGGCAGCCCGATGGGGGTAACGGTCACCAACGATGTTGTTTATGTTGCCGATGCGGGCCAGAAGAAGGTCCGGATATTTGACACGGATGGAAACCAGACAGCAACCTTTGGCGGGTCCGGGCTCTGTGTGTTTTCGGCTATTCGTGATGTAGATGTTGCCTCCACGGGCGACTTCTACATTGCAAATTATCTCGAACACAACATGTTGCGCATGTCGTCCACTGGTGCATGTCTTGGCCAGTGGGGGTCTCAAGGAACGGGTCAGTCACAGTTCAAGGCACCCTACGGTGTGCGGGTTGCGACAGATCCAACGTTCGGCGAGTCGGTATATGTTGCTGATTCAAACAACGACCGTGTCCAGGTGTTCGATCTCACCGGTGCCTATCTCGGTGAGGTTGGCACAACGGGCACCAACACACAGCCAGGTACACACACAGAGCTTCGCCGTGTCGCCGTGGCCGCCGATGGAGACATATGGACTGCCGACTTGTGGGGGTGGCGTCTCCAACGCTTCGACCGCACCGGATCCGGCTGGGTCTTTGCCCAACAGATCAACGGCGGACCCCCTTCTTTGACAGATTCTGAAGTATTCAACGAGGTCAGACAGCTCGGTTTCGCAGCCGATGGCAGCTTTTGGGCCGCAGACACCGTGCATCACCGATTCGTGCACATGACATCATCAGGCACCGTCCTTGGAGCATGCGGGAAGCGGGGCTGGGACCCTGGCGAGTTCAACTGGCCAGAAAGCGCCACCGTTGACCACACCACGGGCCAACTATGGGTCACCGACACCAAACAATCCCGCCTCCAAGTCATGAACAGCGACTGCTCAAACCCACAATTCGTGGGATCGAGCGGAACAGACCTCAACCAATTCAACTGGCCAACATCAGTCACCATCAGACAAACAGACAGGATCGCGTTCGTCGCCGACCGACGCAACGACCGCATCGTCACCTATGACGTGGCAACCCAAACACCCATTGCATCATACGGGGCAAAAGACACCGGACTCCTCGACGACCCAAGACAAATCGCCCTGGACCCCACAACGGGAAACCTCTACATAGCCGACACCAAAAACAACCGCATCGTTGAACTCTCAGACACCAACGGATCAACCCTCACCCTCGAACGCAACATCACCGCCGGCCTCAACAACCCAGAAGGCATCGCCATCGACACCAACGGAGCCATCTACATAGCCGACACAGGCAACTCACGCATCGTCATACTCAACCCAAACGGCACCCCCGACACAACCATCACCGGCCTCTACTCCCCCTCCGCAGTATCAATCGGCCCAGACACACGCCTCTACATATCAGACACCCACAACGACCGCATCCAAACCTACACAACCACGCCCACGGTTCCCGTGAACACGGTGTTGCCGGTGGTCTCGGGGATGGCAGAGGTTGGTGAGGTGCTGTCGACGACGGATGGGTCCTGGACGGGTACTTTGCCGATCAACTTCACCTATCAGTGGCAGCGCTGTGACCCGGGGTGTTCTGACATCACCGGGGCAGAGTCGTCCACATACACGGTCACATCAAGCGACATCGGCGCGTCTTTGACGGTGATCGTGACCGGGACAAACAGTGCAGGGTCCAGTTCAGTAACAGCCACTCAGACAGATGCGGTACCTGAACCACCAGCAGCTCCAGTCAATACGGAGCCGCCTGTGATTTCAGAGACGGCAGAGGTTGGTGTGGAGCTCTCGACGACGGATGGGACGTGGACGGGTACTTTGCCGATCAACTTCACCTACCAGTGGCAACGCTGTGACCCGGGGTGTTCTGACATCACCGGGGCAGAGTCGTCCACATACACGGTCACATCAAGCGACATCGGTGCATCTTTGACGGTGATCGTGACCGGGACAAACAGTGCAGGGTCCAGTTCAGTGACAGCCACTCAGACAGGTGCGGTCCCTGACCCTGATCCTGAGAACACGTTTGGTGATGATGATGGCAGTGTCCATGAGGCTGCGATCGAAGCCATTGCTGCGTTGGGTATCACCAAAGGCTGTAACCCTCCAGACAACGACAGGTTCTGTCCTGATGACCCGGTGACGCGTGGAGCGATGGCTGCATTCTTGAACAGGGCCCTGGACCTGGACCCGACCGGCACTGACTTCTTCAAAGACGACGATGCGTCGGTGTTTGAGGGAGACATCAACCGGCTCGCAGCTGCAGGCATCACACTGGGCTGTAACCCGCCAACCAACAACCGGTACTGTCCCAAGGACCCGGTGACGCGTGGAGCGATGGCTGCATTCTTGAACAGGGCCCTGGACCTGGACCCGACCGGCACTGACTTTTTCATAGACGACGACGCGTCGGTGTTTGAGGGAGACATCAACCGGCTCGCAGCCGCAGGCATCACACTGGGCTGCAACCCGCCAACCAACGACCAGTACTGTCCAAACAGAGTGGTGACAAGAGCCGAAATGGCCACATTCCTCGCAAGGGGGCTCGAACTTGATACATGACCCGACCACCCGTTTCGCACGAAGCGAAAACCCGCGACGCCTTCTTGCTCTCGCATTGAGTCTTGTTCTTGTTGTGTCGTTGGTTGCGTTTGGTGGTGGTTTTGCGGTTGCGGGTGTTGATGTGGGGTTTGTTGGGACGTTGGGCGGTTCGGGGAGGACTGAGACGTATCCGTCGGGTGTTGAGGTTGCCCCGGATGGTTCGATCATTGCTGCAGATACGGGTGGCGATAGGGTTGTCAAGTATTCAGCCGGGGGCACCCAGGTCTGGTCGTATGGTTCCTTTGGTGCGAATCCCGTTGGTGGTCTCGACAATCCACGTGATGTGGGTGTTGATTCCTTGGGCAACGTGTATATCGCTGACACGGGGAACTTCCGGATCATCAAGGTCAATTCCTCAGGTGTCTATCAGGATGTGTGGACGGGGGCCCCTGGTGATCCGATTGGCAGCCCGATGGGGGTAACGGTCACCAACGATGTTGTTTATGTTGCCGATGCGGGCCAGAAGAAGGTCCGGATATTTGACACGGATGGAAACCAGACAGCAACCTTTGGCGGGTCCGGGCTCTGTGTGTTTTCGGCTATTCGTGATGTAGATGTTGCCTCCACGGGCGACTTCTACATTGCAAATTATCTCGAACACAACATGTTGCGCATGTCGTCCACTGGTGCATGTCTTGGCCAGTGGGGGTCTCAAGGAACGGGTCAGTCACAGTTCAAGGCACCCTACGGTGTGCGGGTTGCGACAGATCCAACGTTCGGCGAGTCGGTATATGTTGCTGATTCAAACAACGACCGTGTCCAGGTGTTCGATCTCACCGGTGCCTATCTCGGTGAGGTTGGCACAACGGGCACCAACACACAGCCAGGTACACACACAGAGCTTCGCCGTGTCGCCGTGGCCGCCGATGGAGACATATGGACTGCCGACTTGTGGGGGTGGCGTCTCCAACGCTTCGACCGCACCGGATCCGGCTGGGTCTTTGCCCAACAGATCAACGGCGGACCCCCTTCTTTGACAGATTCTGAAGTATTCAACGAGGTCAGACAGCTCGGTTTCGCAGCCGATGGCAGCTTTTGGGCCGCAGACACCGTGCATCACCGATTCGTGCACATGACATCATCAGGCACCGTCCTTGGAGCATGCGGGAAGCGGGGCTGGGACCCTGGCGAGTTCAACTGGCCAGAAAGCGCCACCGTTGACCACACCACGGGCCAACTATGGGTCACCGACACCAAACAATCCCGCCTCCAAGTCATGAACAGCGACTGCTCAAACCCACAATTCGTGGGATCGAGCGGAACAGACCTCAACCAATTCAACTGGCCAACATCAGTCACCATCAGACAAACAGACAGGATCGCGTTCGTCGCCGACCGACGCAACGACCGCATCGTCACCTATGACGTGGCAACCCAAACACCCATTGCATCATACGGGGCAAAAGACACCGGACTCCTCGACGACCCAAGACAAATCGCCCTGGACCCCACAACGGGAAACCTCTACATAGCCGACACCAAAAACAACCGCATCGTTGAACTCTCAGACACCAACGGATCAACCCTCACCCTCGAACGCAACATCACCGCCGGCCTCAACAACCCAGAAGGCATCGCCATCGACACCAACGGAGCCATCTACATAGCCGACACAGGCAACTCACGCATCGTCATACTCAACCCAAACGGCACCCCCGACACAACCATCACCGGCCTCTACTCCCCCTCCGCAGTATCAATCGGCCCAGACACACGCCTCTACATATCAGACACCCACAACGACCGCATCCAAACCTACACAACCACGCCCACGGTTCCCGTGAACACGGTGTTGCCGGTGGTCTCGGGGATGGCAGAGGTTGGTGAGGTGCTGTCGACGACGGATGGGTCCTGGACGGGTACGACACCGATCACCTTCACCTATCAGTGGCAGCGCTGTGACCCGGGGTGTTCTGACATCACTGGTGCAGAGTCGTCCACATACATGGTCACATCAAGCGACATCGGTGCATCTCTGCGAGCCGTCGTCACGGCAGACAATGGCGTCGGACCACCCGTCGATGCCAATTCAGCGAAAACCAGTGTCATCCCTCAACCACCAGCAGCTCCAGTCAATACGGAGCCGCCTGTGATTTCGGAGACGGCACAGGTTGGTGTGGAGCTCTCGACGACGGATGGGACGTGGACGGGTACGGCACCGATCACCTTCACCTATCAGTGGCAGCGCTGTGACCCGGGGTGTTCTGACATCACTGGTGCAGAGTCGTCCACATACATGGTCACATCAAGCGACATCGGTGCATCTTTGACGGTGATCGTGACCGGGACAAACGTTGCCGGGTCCAGTTCAGTAACAGCCACTCAGACAGATGTGGTACCTGAACCACCAGCAGCTCCAGTCAATACGGAGCCGCCTGTGATTTCGGAGACGGCACAGGTTGGTGTGGAGCTCTCGACGACGGATGGGTCATGGACGGGTACTTTGCCGATCAACTTCACCTATCAGTGGCAGCGCTGTGACCCGG